>CAKSGA010000006.1 GCA_934454435.1 uncultured Oscillospiraceae bacterium
GAGATAGCAGTCGCTGACATGAAGCAGCAGGAGATCCATGACGTCACAGGTATCTACGGCGAGGATTACCTCGACCGTGCAAAGGGCTACGACCTGCTTCTGCAAAGTCCGGGCGTCATAATAAAAGACCGGCTCACGCCGGAGGAAAAGGCGAAGATACTCACACAGACGGAGCTGCTGCTCAGGCTGCGCCCCTGCCATGTGGTCGGTATCACAGGCACCAAGGGTAAGTCCACCACATCTTCGCTGACCTGCCACTTCCTGACGGCGTGCGGCTTCAGGACCATGCTGATAGGAAATATCGGCGTCCCTCCGCTTGAGCGTATCCGGGATATGACCCCGGACACCGTGGCGGTCTGCGAGATGAGCTGCCATCAGCTCGAATTCGTGAAGCATTCGCCGGAGGTGGCTGTGCTGCTGAATATCTTCCCGGAGCACCTTGACCATTACGTCAGCCTTGAAGCCTATGCAGAGGCAAAGCGGAACATCTACAGATTTCAGCGGGAGGGCGACACATCTATCCTGAACATCGACATTATTCCCGACGATATCTGCACTAACGCTGAATGCACGAATGCTCCCGGGTGCAGCAATTCCGGCTACCGTAAGTCCAGACTGGTGACTATCGGCTGCGAGCGCCCGGCGATGGCGTTTTCGGAAAACGGTGCGATATTCCTGCCGGACCGTGAGGTACCTGCGGAGGAGGTCCACACACAGCTGCGGGGGAAGCACAATGTGTACAACATCACCGCTGCCCTGATGGCAGCGTCTGCGGTGGGAGCGGATATCGACAGGTGTCTTGCCTCTCTGCCGGATTTCAGCGGACTGGAGCACCGCCTGGAGTACGTTGACACGATAAACGGCGTGGAATATATCAACGACAGCATATGTACTATTCCAGAGGCTGCGATCGCTGCGGTAAAGGCGTTCCCTGATGGCGCAGACTGCGTGATACTCGGCGGTATGGAACGCAATATCCCATACGGCAAGCTGGCGGATTTTCTCAATACAGGGTACGTGAAGAATGTCATTCTTCTGCCGGACAGCGGCTACCGTATCGGGGACATGATAACCTCGCCGCTGGTCAACAAGGTGCGGGTCGGGGACCTGCCCGAAGCGGTCAGCAAGGCGGCTTCACTGGCGAAGAAGCGTGTGATACTCTGTCCGGCGGCAGCAAGCTATGGTTTTTACAAGAATTTCGAGGAACGTGGACGGCATTTCAAGCAGCTTGTCCGGGAGCTCCACAAATGATGTTACAAAACCTCTGCTGAAATGCAGAGGTTTTTTGTGCACTGTGACGGAATTCTGAGAATGTCAGATTTCGCAGATTGTACAAAAATCATACTGGTACTTTGTTACATATCAACAGCCTGTGATCTGATTGCATGTCAAGTGAACCATTGAATTATCATTCCCGGAAATGCAGTTTAGTGAATCCTGAACATTGAAAGTCAAGGGGGCATGTGGTACAATATTTCAGGGTGAGTGAATTGCGTGACAACATCATCGAGCTTGAGATATTCGGCAGGAATGCGATGTTCCGGGACCCGGAAAACTACTGTCGAAGCCTTTTGGTCCCGACTTTCAGTGCGGTCCGGGGAATAATGTGTTCCATCTACTGGAAGCCGACTTTTCTCTGGGTGCCTGACGAGGTCCGAATAATGAACCCGATATGCACGGAAAAGTACTCGGTGAGGACCCTCAGCGGAAAGTTCGAGCTGGTGCGCCTGGCAGATGTCAGGTACCAGATACGTGCGCATTTCGTGTGGAACGAGGAACGTCCCGACCTTATCCCAGACCGCAACGAGGACAAGCATTTCCGCATGGCTCTGCGGAGCCTCCACAGGGGCGGGAGATTTCCCGTGTACCTTGGAACGGCGGATTGTCCTGCGGAGGTCATTCCGGGGCATTTCGGACATGGGAGCGGTCACTACGACCACTGTGGCGGCGTCCGGACAGAACAATACGAGATGGTTGACGGCGTTATCCGCTTTGAACGTGAGCCTATGAAAGTCTGACAGGAGGGAGCATATGCGGCTGGATCACAGAATAGATTTCATGCTGCTGGTATCAGTCAGCAATGCTGACCCGAACGGCGACCCGCTCCGCAATGGAATGCCCAGGACAGACGGCAGGGGGTATGGCATTATTTCCCCGGTGTGCATAAAGCGCAAACTGCGTGACCGTCTTGCAGAAATGGGCGAGGAGATATTCGTTGCGCCACCCGGGGAGGACTGCGGTTCGCTTTCAGAGCGTGCGGCGCTGCTTGCGGCTGGGGACGATTATTCCCGCCGTGCCTGCCAAAAATGGTATGACGTCAGGGCATTCGGACAGATATTCATGTTCCAGGGGGTACGCTGCCCCGGGGTGAGGGGAGCGGTGACGATTCAGCCCGCATTCAGCGTGGATCCCGTGGAGATAGTGGACATGGGCGTCACACGCTGTATACACAGCGACCCGGGCAAGAGATCAGCAGCTATGGGCAGGGTACATATGGTCAAATTCGGACTGTATGTCATAAAGGGTTCGGTGAATGCGCTCGCAGCCGGAAAGAACGGCTTTTCCGCAGAGGACGCTGAAAAGCTCCGCCGTGCGATGCTCCGTCTTTTTGATAACGACAGCTCCGCCGCAAGACCTGCGGGTTCCATGGAAGTCCGCAGGCTCTACTGGTGGGAACATAAGAGTATTTCCGGGGAAATACCGGCAGGGAAGGTGTTCAGGACCGTCATCCTGCGGAATACGGGAAAGAAGCCCCTTGATTTCAGCGATTACCAGATAACACATGAACCGTTTGACGGCCTTGTTCCGGTGATCTACGAGTAAAGTCACAGCCGTCGGGATTTCCCGGCGTGGATAATTCACAGTTTTGTAAACAGGTTCGGGGGGCTGATATCAGTCCCCCGAAAACTTTGTCATTCGAGCATGAACGCATAAATGCCCTGACGGAGCCGTTCAAGTCCGTCCAGAAGGACGCTCCTCGGGCATGCGGCATTCAGCCGCAGGAACCGGTCGCCGTTACCCCTGTATGGAGCCCCTGAGGAAAGGTACAGCCCGGTCTTGTTCCTGATGAACCTTGCGAGCTGCCTGGAATTGTCCGTGACCTCGCTGCAGTCCAGCCAGAAAAGGTAGGTCGCATCGGAGCCCACCAGATGTATCTGCGGTATCTGGGCTGTTATGAATTCCCCCGCTGTGCGGCGGTTTTCTGCGATGTACTCACGGAGCTGGTCGAGCCATTCGCCGCCCCGGGTGAACGCAGCTATTGCAGCGGTGACTGCAAAAACGTTAGGCTCTGCGCATTCGTCTGTGTTAAGCCCACGCTCGGCTATGTGTCGAAGGCGGGGGTTCGCTGAAAATATCGCAGCCGTCTGAAGTCCGGCAATGTTGAACGCTTTTGTGGGAGCTATGCAGGTCACGCTGTTCATTCGGCAGGTTTCTGAAACCGAGGCAAAGGGCGTGTATTCCTGCCCGGGGTCAGTGAGGTCGCAGTGTATTTCGTCAGCTATTACCGTGACGCTGTATTCTGCGCAGAGGTCGCCGATACGCCCCAGAGTGTCCCTGTCCCAGATAACGCCGCCGGGGTTCTGCGGGTTGCACAGAAGCAGAAGGGTGGTCTGCGGGTCGGAGAGCTTTGCTTCAAGGTCAGCGAAGTTCACACGGTAGGCTCCGTTTTCGTACAGAAGCGGGCTTTCAAGAATGTTCCTGCCATTATTGCGGATAGAGTTGAAAAAGATGTTGTACACCGGGGTCATGACCAGCACGTTTTCGCCGACACGGGACAGCCTGCGTACCATGCTGGATATCGCCGGGACAACTCCCGTGCAGAACACCAGCCATTCCCGCTTTATCTCAAAGCTGTGGCGGGACTTCCACCAGCCGGTGTAGGCATCGTACCACTCGTCTGGAACTATCGTGTATCCGAACACACCGTGCTGCGCACGCTCAGACAGCGCCCTGGTTATCTCCGGCGCCGTGCGGAAATCCATGTCGGCGACCCACATCGGCAGCTCCCCGTCCGGGACGTCCCATTTCAGTGAGAATGTGTTCCGGCGGTCTACCGGGGTGTCAAAATCGTATTTCATGACTTCCTCCTTAAAGGCATGCGCAGGGCTTCGCTTCCCGGCAGATTATCTTTGTGCTGCATGGGTCTATCTTGTCCTTTTCCATGATAAGCTCGCCTATGCTGTCGGCGGTTATGCTGCCGGATATCGGGTTCTTCACGCTGTCTATCCTGCCGTTTACCTCGGCGTTCACCGTTGAGTACTCGAATGCCAGGGTGGTGTTGATCAGCCGGCAGTTCTTCAGGGTGAGGTCCTTCGCATAGCACAGACCCTGCAGACTTTCTATCGTGCAGTCCACAAGCGTCAGCCCCTCGGAGTTCCACCCGAGATACTCGCCGGAAATGAACGAGTTGTATACGGTGATATTACGGCTGTTCCAGAATGCGTCCTTGCTGAGCAGCTTCGAGTTTCTGATCGTGATGTCCACGTCGCCGTCAAATGAGTAGTTCCCGTAAAGCTCCAGCCCGTCTATCTCCATGTTTCGGGAGTTCATTGCGAGGTAGTCGCCCTTTGCCATGACCCTGCTGAGCTTCACACCGTCACAGTTCCAGAGGGTTTCTGCTGCGTCCGGGAGCGTTACGTTCTCGAGTGTGAGGTCACGACAGCGGCGGAACGTTTTCGGGGCTTCTATCATCGTGTTTTCCGCCCGGAGGTGGTCAGTGTACCATATCCCGGCACGTGCGGTGCTGAACAGCGTGCAGTCCCGCAGAAGTATATCGTGACTGTACCACAGCGGGTATTTCCAGCGGAACATGGTGCTGTAGAGCTCTATGTCAGCGCTCTCTTTCAGCGGCGACTCGCCGTCATCGAAAAGTGTATCGTAAATTCGCAGGCCGTGTGCCTGGAAAAGCGCACGCTCCCCGGTAAAATGATCCTGATGTATCTCTTTCTTATTCTCCATCTTTGTCCTCCATGCAGCAGAAGCACTGCTTTTTCAGCTCGTGAATAAGGTTGCCGAGGCAGCTTATGCGGCTTTCGGTGGAATGAACCTCTTCCAGGCAGAGTGCGGCGCTTGTGCTCCGGCAATTTCTCCGCAGCGCAGCATCTGCCTGACCTGAGCGCTGAGATTATTTCAGCTGCTTCTTCGTCTGAGCAGCCTGCGTCCAGTAAGTCCTGCAATATCTCCTGCTGTGTCTTTATCATAATTATACTCCCTTTTCACGATTTTGTAAAGCGATGCTTTACCCTGTAAATGAGAATATCACAAATCTTCCCGGATAACAATTGTTTATATAGTATAGTGTGATATGCCTGAAAGCTATATGATATTGTGCTATAATATCAGAAAAGGGAGGGTGCTCCGAATGGAGATACGTGTACTTGAATATTATCTTGCGGTTGCGAGGGAGCAGAGCATTTCTGGCGCTGCGGAGGTCCTCCACCTGACAAAGCCCACGCCCTTACGCCGGCTAAGGGAGCTCGCTCACAGCCCGAATGCATAGCCGGCAGCTATACCAAGCACGGCGGAGATCACGATGATGAGTATCGGGTGCAGCTTTCTGAAGCTCAGCACAAGCATTGCTATGAATATAGCGGCAGGGCAGAGGAACGCCGGGCTCGTGAATATCCCGGCGCTTATGCCCAGCGGGAAGAAAACAGTCTGTCCCGTGGTGACAAGCGCCGCTGCGATCAGTCCCACAACCGCAGGCTTCAGACCGGACATGCAGCCTTTCACGACTTTGCTGGTGCGGAATTTCTCATAAAACTTTGCCACCAGCAGAATTATCACAAATGAGGGAAGCACCACGCCGAAAGTGGCGCAGGCTGCGCCGGGGAGCCCGGCGGTTCGCATTCCCACAAAGGTCGAGATGTTTACGGCAAAGGGACCCGGCGTGCTCTCGCTGACGGCTATGAAGTCCACAAGCTCTGACGACGAGAGCCAGCCGTGGGACTTGACCTCCGCCTGTATCAGCGGCAGCATTGCGTAACCTCCGCCAAAGGTGAACGCACCGAATTTGAGGAATGTCAGGAACAGCTCCAGGTACATCATTTTCTGCCCCTTTCCCGCCGCAGGGACGTCAGAAGTCCGATAAGGGCGCACAGGGCGAGTACCAGAAGAATGCTGGTGTCAATGAAAACGGCTCCTGCAAAGGCAACTGCGATAAGTATGTGGGATACTTTTCCTTTCGGGCACTGCTTGTACATCGAACATACAGCCCGGACAATCAGCGCCAGTACCCCGGCACGCACTCCGAAAAAAGCGTACTGCACGGTTTTTATTCCGCTGAATGCGTCCAGAACGGAGGTCACGGCGATTATCACCAGAAAAGACGGCAGCACGACCCCGAGCGTCGCCAAGAGCGCACCGAGGGCTCCGCAGGCATGGTAGCCCACAAAGGTCGCAGCGTTGACCGCTATCGGTCCGGGAGTGCTTTCGGCGATAGCAACGATCTCCATGATATCCTCGTCGCTAATCCAGTGGTGTTTGGCAGCGGCTTCACGCTGTATCAGGGGTATCATGGCGTAGCCGCCGCCAAAGGTGAAAAAGCCGATCTTCATAAAGGTCAGGAAAACCGACATAAGCGTTTTGGATTTTTTCATTGACATAACCTCCAGATCATACAACTTTATTGTATCATATTATGTCAGTTAATTCAAGGCTTGTTTTCTTATCGCTGCAGGCATAATTCCGGGTATATACAAAAGCTGGATATCATGCTATCTGATATCCAGCTTTTTAGAGCTGACCATTAGTAGTTGTATTTCTTTTTCTTTGCGACAAGGAATATCGTTGAGATAATAAATGCACAGATCTCTGCGAATGCAACGGATATCCATACGCCGTCCAGCTTGAAGAATATCGGCAGGATGAGGACTGCCGCAAGCTGGAACACAAGGGTCCTCAGGAAAGAGACGATAGCTGACACGGCGCCGTTGTTGAGTGCAGTAAAGAATGACGAGCACCAGATGTTGAAACCGGACAGCAAAAACGTGAATGAGAACAGTCTGAAAGCGTGTACTGTCATATCGAAAAGCTCCTGGTCGTAGCCGACGAATATCCCGGCGAGAACCGGCGCAAGCAGCTCTGCAATTACCACCATTATCACACCGGTTATCAGCATTGTTTTTATGCTCTTGGTGCGGATATTGCGGAGCTCATCATGGTTCTGGGCGCCGTAGTTGTATCCGGTGATCGGTGCCGTGCCGATGGAGTAGCCGATGTATACCGCCGCAAATATGAACTGAACGTACATCAGCACGCCGTATGCGGAAATTCCGTTTTCGCCTGCGAGCTTAAGAAGCTGCATGTTATAGAGCATGCTCACGATGGAAGATGAGATGCTGGTCATGAGCTCGGAAGCACCGTTCGTACATGCCTGCAGTACCGGTCGGAATTCCAGCTTCGTCATGACCATGTGGAGCTTGCTGCCGTTGTTCTTTCGCAGAAAGAATATCAGCGGGAGCAGTCCTCCTACCGTCTGGCTGAGTCCTGTTGCGAGCGCCGCACCGACAACTCCCCACTGGAATACAGCGATGAACAGAGCGTCCAGCACCATGTTGGTGCAGCCTGCTGCGACAACAACCACAAGTCCGAGCTTGGGTCGTTCGGCAGTGACCAGAAAGCTCTGGAACACGTTTTGCAGCATGAACATCGTGTTGAATATCAGACAGGTCCTGGCATATGTCGCACAGTAAGGGAGCATTTCACTGTCCGCACCGAGGAGCATTGCCACATTCTCAGCGAAAATAAAACCGAGCACAGACACGGAAACGCCGAGAATGATAGTCAGCATGAGCATCATGGAGAATACCCGGCGAGCCAGGTCGTCATCCTTTTCGCCAAGGTGCTTTGCGACCAGGGCGCTGCCGCCGGTTCCTATCATGAACCCCACGCCGCCCAGTATCATCAGGAACGGCATGATCAGATTGACCGCTGCGAACGGCGTCTTTCCAACATAGTTTGACACGAAGTACCCGTCTACGACTCCGTATATTGAGGTAAATACCATCATCACGACCGAAGGCAGGCAGAACCTGAAAAGCCGACCCAGGGTAAAGTGGTCAGATAATTGTATTGCGTTCTTTTTCATTTTATTTCACCTATTGTTTTATTGAGTATTTTATTGTATCTTCTGAATGTTTCCAGAAACTGTTTCTGCTCGTCTTCAGACAGTTTGCCAAGCGCCGTGTGTTCGGCTGTGATGACCCGTCCGGCGGTCAGCTCAGCGGCGTTTTGTCCTTTCTCGGTCAGACTGACATCCTTGCAGCGCCGGCTGGAGCTTTCGGACATGGTTATCATTCCTTCAATTTCGAGTTTTTTAAGAGCTGTGTTGGTTGTTTGCTTGGGCATACATATAGCAGCGTTTATTTCACGCTGCCCCATTGTTCCTCCGGCTTCTAGAAGGGAATATAGTATCCAGAACACGCTTTCCGACATTCCAAAACGTTTCGAGGCTTTTCTGTAGATTTCGTTCTGTTCCTTCCACAGCGTGTTGAATATGGCGAGATTATCTTTGCTCATATGCTGTTCTCCTTTACGTCCGAAATCGGACTTTTCTTATTATAATCCGAAACCGGACTTTTGTCAATGGGACAAATCACTAAAAACACTGTACACTACTAGCCCTGTTTGTGGAATGTGCAAAAAAATTGGCAGCCCCAGAATTCTCCGGAACTGCACAATTCAAGCAGAAATGACTTTGGATCATTTCACTTATAGTATATCACAAAATTCACGGTGTGTCAATGCCTTTTTTGAAAAAATCACAAACAGCCAGGCACACTAAACTGATCAGGATAATTGCACTTTTCAGATCAAAAAAGTGTCATTTTTACACCAAGTGAGGTTTTTAGATGTGACCTCCTGCTTTCTGCCTCTGGCGGGTGCTTCACAACATGAACTGACAAATATCTGATAAAAACAAAAGAACGGATCCGAACAAATCAGAACCGTTCTTTTGCTGGCGGAGAAAGAGGGATTTGAACCCTCGCGCCGGTTTCCCGACCTACTCCCTTAGCAGGGGAGCCCCTTCACCACTTGGGTATTTCTCCAAATGCTGAAACCATTTTATTGCGATGCACATACAATATAAAGTAGCCACCAGGTTGAGTTGATGAACACATCGTGTATATATTATATCACGACAAATATGTTTTGTCAAGGGGGTTTATAAAAAAATATTTTTCTGTTGATCTGCATGGCAGCGTACTGCACTAAAAGTAGCCCTTAAAACTGGTGTTTTCTACAAAAAGACATCTTTTTCCGGACATTTACTGAATTATTGCATCGTCCCTGCCGATATATAAGTAATAGACTGATATCTATAATTATTATATGTCCGGTGCAGCCTGATGGCATACTATATATAGGGGTGATCCTATGGTCGATATTGGGATGATTGAAAAAATTCTCTGGGAGGACTATTACAAAATAGCATGGGTCAATATCCTTACAGGAGAGTATGAGTTTGTGAAGATCCTTGATACGGACGAGGAAAAACCATGCCTCCAGGCAAGGGACATATATGAATATTCAAAGCTCGTGGTTTCCACCGGGCTGGTGCCTGACGAGGATATTGAACAGTACCAGCGCTGCACGGACAAGAATTACATCTTAAAAGAGGTCCTTGGAAAACGCAAGCGCATTACCGTAGATTTCCGGCGGATAATCGGGGACGCTCGGAAGTGGGTCAGGCTGGAGATCGTGCTTCCGCATGATTTCTCTGAAAGCAGACCCTGGGCGGTGTACACCTGGAAGGAGTCTGACTCTCAGACAGGTAACGTCAATGACGCTCTGCGAATGCTTTCCCAGTGCTTTCATAAAATATTGAAGATCGACCTGGTGAATGACACCCAGGAGGTCATAAAGGCGTATCCGGAGGAGCTTACGCCGGAAAGCGGCTTCTGCAGCTGCTTCACACAATGGATCAGGCGGACTGTTGAGAACGGCGTGATCTACCCTGATGATGTGTCGGCACTTTTGGCATTCGTTGATGTTTCAATACTGAAAAAACGTTTCCGTGACAGCCGTGACTGTCTGCGTCTGAGATACCGCAGAAGCTGCAGCGGGGAGTTCAGATGGGTCTATATGGAGCTCATTCCTAGTATTGAGTTTACTCCGGACAGACCAGTTATAATGATGTACGTCAGGGATATCCACGATGACTATGTTGCGGAGATCCACAGACAGAAAGCTCTGGAATACTACTGCAATTATGACACCCTGACAGGTCTGCACAGCCGCTTCTGTTACAATGACTTCTGCCGCAGGTATGAGGAGAATGGAGGGGCGCTGGCGGTGCTTTTTAGTGATGTCAACGGCCTGAAATACACGAACGATACATTTGGCCACGAAAAGGGCGACCAGCTTATCACAGGTTTTGCAGAACTGCTGAGCCAGTGCTTCGGGACGGAATTCTGCTACCGTATCAGCGGTGATGAATTCGTTGTGCTGATGGATAATGTTTCAGAGGAGTTCTTTTCAGAAAAGGCTTCAAAGATCTACCAGAAGTTGCAGGCAATGGAGATCCCTCAGGCGTCTATTGGATATGCATGGGGGGAGGGAATGTCGGTCGATGAGCTGGTGCGCAGGGCAGAGGAACGCATGTATGACGACAAGCGTGAGTTCTACCGTCACCATCCGGAGATGAAGCGGTAAATCGAAAACAGGGACTGCTGCTAACAGTCCCTGTTTTTATTTCTGCATTTTATTTGGCAGCCGTCACAATGACCGCAGCAGCCGTTTTTCCGGGAATGCCGCAAGGCAGCGACAAATCCCACGGCGACAGCGATTATCAGGATAATGCTTATAATATTCATGACGTGACCCCTTTCAGGCAAGACCGAACACAAGTCCCACGCAGCGCACCAGAAACGCCATCAGCCATGCAATGGCGCATTGTATCAGAACTGTGGCAGCCGCCGCCCGGACACTTCCCAGCTCCCGTTTGACCGTAGCTATCGCAGCAACGCATGGAGTATACAGCAGCACGAACACCAGAAAAACCACAGCAGTGAACGGGGTGAAAAGAGTGGTTATCTGTGAAGAATCTCCGCCGAGCAGCAGCGTAAGGGTGGAAACTACGCTCTCCTTAGCAGTGAAGCCGGTCAGCAGAGCTGTGGAAGCCCGCCAGTCGCCGAAGCCCAGCGGTGCGAATATCGGTGCGACAAGCCCTCCCAGAAGCGCCAGCAGGCTGTTTTCGGGGGAGTCCACGATGTTCAGCCTTACGTCAAAGGTCTGCAGGACCCACACGATTATGGAAGCTGCAAAGATCACCGTGAACGCTTTCTGGATAAAGTCCCTTGCCTTTTCCCAGATGAGCTGACAGACGCTCTTTGCACTTGGCAGGCGGTAATTCGGCAGCTCCATGACAAAGGGCACCGGCTCGCCACGGAATTTCGTTATTTTAAGTATCAGTGCATACAGCATGCCGCACAGAATTCCGAAAATGTACAGCCCGATCATTGCGAGTGCCCGGTACTGCACCGGGAAAAACGCACTGATCATCAGCGTGTAAATAGGCAGTTTTGCGGAGCAGCTCATGAATGGGGTCAGCAGAATGGTCATTTTTCTGTCTCGTTCGCTTGAGAGCGTCCGGGTTGCCATTATCGCCGGAACTGAACAGCCGAAGCCTACCAGCATAGGTACAAAACTGCGTCCTGAAAGACCCAGTTTTCGCAGCGGGCGGTCCATCACGAAAGCCACTCTCGCCATGTAGCCGGTGTCCTCCAGTATCGACAGGAAGAAGAACAGCGTGACTATTGTCGGCAGGAAGCTCAGCACGCTCCCGACCCCGGCGCACACTCCATCGACCACCAGCGATCTTACGACTGGATTGACCTCCAGATATTCCAGCAGGGCGGCTATTTTGTCTATCACAAAATCAACGCCCATCTCCATGAGGTCCGAAAGACCTGCACCGATTAGGCTGAACGTCATGACAAAAACCAGTGCCATTATTCCGATGAAGCAGGGGATCGCCGTGTATTTTCCGGTGAGCAGCTTGTCTATCTGCATGCTGCGTTTGTGCTCCCGGCTCTCATGCGGGCGTACCACCGTTTTCTGGCAGAGGTTTTCAAGGAACGTGAAGCGCATGTTTGCAAGGGCGGCTTCTCTGTCCATTCCTGTTTCCTGCTCCATTATGCTCACAAGGTGGCTGAAAGCATGCTCCTTTTCCTCGGGTATCTTGATTTTCTCTTCAATGAGAGCATCGTTTTCCACAAGTTTCGTCGTGGCAAATCTGACTGGAAGTCCTGCCGCCTGGATATCCGGCGCAAGGAGCAGTGACGCTCCGTGAATGCATCGGTGCACTGCTCCCACCTTGTCCTTTGAGTCCTTGCTTTCGGGGCAGAAATCCATGCGCACCGGGATCTCACGGTACCTTGCAACATGTATCGCATGGTCTATGAGCTCGTCTATGCCCTCGTTTCGTGCGGCGGAGATGGGTACAACGGGGATCCCGAGCGTTTCTTCAAGCTCGTTCACAAGTATCGAACCGCCGTTTGCTCGTACCTCGTCCATCATGTTCAGCGCAAGGACCATTGGTATACCGAGCTCCATAAGCTGCATTGTGAGGTAGAGATTACGCTCGATGTTTGAGGCGTCAACGATGTTGATTATGCCGTTCGGGTGGGTGTTCAGCAGGAAATCACGGGTCACGATCTCCTCGCTGGAATATGGGGACAGGGAATATATCCCGGGGAGGTCAGTCACCGTGGCTTCGGGGTGGCTGCGAATCCTGCCGTCCTTGCGGTCTACTGTGACCCCGGGGAAGTTACCGACATGCTGGTTCGATCCGGTGAGCTGGTTGAACAGGGTGGTCTTTCCACAGTTCTGATTCCCGGCGAGAGCAAAGGTCAGCGGGTCACCCTTTGGAATGGCAGTTCCGTTGTGCTCAGCGTGATAGCCACCGGTTTTCTGGAGCTCCCCGACCCCGGGGTGCGGGGTGCTGCTGCGGCGGGCTCCCACAACAGCAGCTTTTACAGACCGTGTATGTACCTTCTCAACGCTGACTTTTCGTGCCTCTTCCAGCCGCAGTGTCAGCTCGTAACCCCTGAGCCGGAACTGCACCGGGTCCCCCATCGGTGCTACCTTTTGCAGCGTGATCTCCGTCCCGGGGGTCAGTCCCATATCAAGAAGATGATGGCGCAGTGCGCCAGTCCCGCCGACAGTGCTGATGTAGGCGCTCTGCCCGGGTTTAAGTTCGTCCATGGTCATAGGTTTTTCCTCCGGAGTGTTGAGCTCTTTTTTTTACCGGACTTGTCCGGCATTGATCTATGGCAACACTGCACAAATGCCATATATTGTATTTTGCACGTGCCTTGCTTGCATATTTCTGGTTTGGCGCAAAAAATCACATAAGGTCACCTCTAAACACAGCGTTTGAGTGAAAATGTGTATAGCACACCGACTGCTTCTTTCAACGAGCGAAATTTCTGATGCGACGGCAGCCATGCCGACTATCGCTTCCGTCAAAAACTCCTCGTTGAACAATCTCACGAAAAATCGAGTTTTGCCAATCAGCCAAGCGTAATATTGGCAAAACTGACTGCGCAAGACACGCACCATCTTCGTGCGGTATTGCCCTGAATTCAGGTTATTTGATCGTAATGCTTTTAACCTGATAATTATATCATAACATGTTCCGGTTAGTCAAGATAAACCCAGGCTAACTTTTAGAAAAACCGCCATTCACATGAAAGATCAACGCATACAACTCAATGCTAAGCAAACAACAGGCTCGGCAGCGTTGTTGAAAACGATACACAAATATCTGCCACAAAGCAGGATGATCAATAAACAAGCTCCCCGCCAGTATAAACTGGCGGGGAGATGGCATATCTGTCAGGATTTTGTTTCAGTTCCGGGAGGGAGCATATCGTAGCGTGCAAATTCAGATGTGAACTCGCCGAGTCCCTGGGTAATCTGACGGAGCGTCAGCGCAAAGTCTGAGAGTTCAGCGACCGGGGCTTCGGCTATGAGCTCGGTCATGCCGTTGTCTGCTGCGTTCATTCCGAGGACTGACCCCCTGCGCTTGGACAGTACGCTCATTACATCGCCCTGCTTGTCATCGGGAACCAGTATCTTCAGGCTGTCGATGGGTTCAAGCAGGTAGGGCTGAGCTTCCTTCATACAGTCCTTGAACGCCATGGAAGCTGCCGTCTTGAACGCCATCTCAGAGCTGTCTACAGGGTGATAGCTGCCATCTATGAGGGTAGCCTTCAGCCTGACTACCGGGAAGCCGCCCACAGAGCCGTGCTCCGCAGCTTCCTGAAGTCCCTTTTCGACTGCCGGGAAGAAGTTTTTGGGTACGCTGCCGCCGAATATCTTTTCCTCAAACTGCAGCTCATCGCCGTCATAGGGCTCGAATTCTATCTTGACATGTCCATACTGACCGTGGCCGCCGGACTGCTTCTTGTACTTGCTTTCGATGGTGACTTTTTTGCGGATAGCTTCACGATATGCGATCTTCGGCTCTGACATGACGACGTTCATGCCGAATTTGGATTTCAGCTTGGCAGCTGCAACGTCAAGATGCTGATCGCCCAGACCGCCTATCATGCGCTGGTGGGTCTCATGATCGTGCACATATTTCAGGGTGAGATCCTCTTCAAGAAGCCTGCGTATCGCTGCAGAGAGTTTGCCCTCATCGCCGCCGTCCGCCAGTTTGACTGCACGGAAGTAGCACGCTTCGGGGAACTTCGTGGGCTCCAGCGCTGCAACAGCTTCAGGAGCGCACAGCGTATCGTTGGTCGCAGCCTCCAGCTTTGCGACAGCCACGATATCGCCAGCAAGGGCTTCGCTGACTTCCTCCTGCTTCTTGCCCACAAGGCGGAGCAGCTTTCCGACACGGATAGTTTCGCCGTTCGTGGCGTTCACAACAGAAACGCCGGAGGTCAGCCTGCCCTGAACGACTTTCAGCACGCTGACCTTGCCAACGAACGGGTCTGCGATGGTCTTGAAAACAAGCGCCCTGAGTGGCTTGTTCTCGTCATAGTCCAGCAGTTCGCCATTGCAGGTTTCCAGCTTGCGTTCGTTGGGGGAGGGGAGCATGGAAACTACAGCGTCCAGCAGCATGTCCACACCGGACAGAGTGTCGTTTGCGCAGCATACCAGCGGGGTGATGGCTCCGCTGGCAACGCCGTCGTGAATGCCCTTTACAAGCTCCTCATGTGTGAAGTCCTCGCCGCTGAAGAATTTCTCCATGAACTCCTCGTTGGTCTCAGCAACAGCCTCAGCCATTGAAGCCCGCAGACCTGCGATGCGGTTCTCGGAAGCGGGCATGGGGACTTCGGTGGGAACGCCCTTATTGTCGTACTTGTACGCTTTCATCGTGAGAAGATTTATGTACGCCTCGACCGGGCCGTTTTTGTCGTACGGAACGACTATCGGGCACACTGAGGGTCCGAACACGGTCTTGAGCTGAGTATGTACCTTGTAGAAATCGGAGTTCTCGACTTCCATGCAGGTCACAGCGAGCATTCTCGCCTTGTTCAGACCTGCTGCGAGGTCGTACGCCTTACGGGTACCGGGGCACACTCCGTCCTTACCATTGACGGTGATTATGACGGACTCAGCCGCACGTATACCCTCGTACATTCCGCCCAGGAAGTCGAACTGACCCGGGGCGTCGATTATGTTTATCTTGGTGTCCTGCCATGTCGTGGTGGCAAGGGCGGAGTTTATCGAGATCCTCCTGCGTATCTCCTCGGGATCGAAATCGCACACGGTGCTGCCCTCGTTGGTGCTGCCCATGCGCTCTGTGAGCCCTGATTTGTACAGCATAGCTTCTGCTAATGCTGTTTTTCCGCTCCCGCCGTGGCCGGCAAGTAATATGTTTCTGATTTTGTCAGCAGTGAATGCTTTCATTGGGTTGACCTCCGGATTAGAATTTGGCAGTCGGGTGTTCCCGAAACTCCATGCTTATATTATATAGTAAACTTGTATAAAAATCAACCGGTTTTGTGAATATTTTTGATATCCAATGTACAAATTCCATATTCTGTTTTGTGCATTACTGCCAAAAAAGTGCTGAATACAGGTCTTGATTATGTGACCGTATTAGTATATAATATTATAAAACGAACTTATAAGGAGCTTCCTATGAAAACCGCTGAACTACCAATGACCTGCCCGGTGTGCGGGGAAAAAACCGCAGAGCCTCCGCTTCTCAGACGGGACGGAAACACCCTGCGCTGCCCGAAGAACCATTGCTTTGACATCTCATCCAAGGGTTACGTGAACCTGCTTCTTCCCCAGCACAAGAACGTAAAGGATCCCGGGGACAGCAAGGAGATGGTAGCGGCACGGAGGCTGTTCCTTGACAGCGGAGCTTACTCCGGTCTGCGTGAGTGCATCTGCGGGTGTACCGCAAAGTACGCCTCAGAATTCCAGGAGCCGGTCATGATCGACTGCGGCTGCGGCGAGGGTTATTACACCGTGGGAATGTATGACGCAGTCCCGGGAATGCGGGTCTTTGGCGTGGATATTTCAAAGAACGCCCTTGCGGCGGCTCACTCAAGGATAAACGGCGGGGGAGCGAAGCGGGATATCTTCTGTGCGGCGGCGAGCGTGTTCCGGCTGCCGTTCAGTGACGGTTCGGCGGATATGGCGGCGGTGATATTTGCACCGTTCCAGCGGGAGGAACTGCTGCGGGTAGTCAAGCCCGGCGGTGTGATAATAACGGCTATTCCCGGGGAGCGTCACCTGTTCGGGCTGAAGTCCCTGATATATGACCAGCCCCGGCTGAACGAGGTGAAGCCCTATGACATTCCGGGCATGGAGCTGCTGGAAAAACGGGTGGTTCAGGAAGAGATCACGCTGACCAGCCAGGAGCTTCTGAACGCCCTGTTTACTATGACGCCGTATTTCTACAAGACCTCACCGAGCGACAGCGACCGTCTGTACAGCTATTTCGGGACCCATGACAGCTTTGACACCGAGATAGACTTCCAGGTGCTTTGTTACAGGATCATATAAGCAATACAGCCGCCCGAATGGACGGCTGTATTTCAGGCTGTCGATAAAGGCACATCTGCGTCGTCACTCCCCACTGCGACAGGCACAAAGCCTAGTCGCAGTGGGGGTTCCTAGCATCTGCACCTTTCTCGGCAGCCTGGGATAGGAACTTTTTCGACACACTGACCGCATCACTTCCGATGCGGTATTATTATGTGCAGTTGTGGAGATATCATGCATCGTTCTTCTGCTTCTCGGGTTTGTAGTCGGTGCTGCCGGAGGCTTTTTGCAGGGCTTCTATAAGTCCGGGGGTCGCCCAGGTGAACTCGCTGCGGTCGAACTCGCTGCCATCGTCCCAGAGGAACGCCGCTATGCCGGAGTCGTTGCAGAGCTTCGTGAGGAGCTCACAGAAGAACACACGGCTGGGCACATCATTCCCAGTGGTGCCGTATTCCGTTATCATGACCGGAACGCCTTTGTCGGTGAACGCCGTGCGGAGCTGTGAGATCATGTTCTCCATCCATATCTGGTCGGAGTTGCTGCCCCATTTGTTCTGCACGTTCTCAATGCAGAAAGTCACGGGAATGTAGTAATGAACCGCAAGAATGCATCGTTCTTCCGGGTCGGAGGGCATGCTGAAACGCTCGTCTGCCGAGCAGATGATGTCGGCGTCATAGCCGGCTATAAGCAGGTGACGCCAGCGGTTGTTCCCGCCGGAGGAGCGCACCGTATCCACGAAAAGCTGATTTATCTCGTTGAACAGGGCGTAGGAGTCGTCATCAGACACGCCGGTGAAATCTACCTGGCTCATGCTCTCAAACAGGATGCGTTCGTTGTACCCGCCGAATTTTTCCGCAAGCTGCCGCCAGATTCCCTCATAGCGTGCAAGGACCGTGTCGTGATCGGTCGCAGCGTCCCGCAGCCAGGAACCCTCGGCGCCATCGCCGTACATCGTGATTATTACGTACATTCCGCAGTCGTAGGCGTAGTTCACCACCTGGGTAACACGGTTGAGCCAGCTCTCGGCTATCGTGCCGTTTTCTTCAATGTGGTCCTGCCAGCTTATCGGCAGGCGGACCGCATTCACGCCGCTGTCTATCAGCTCTTCAAACATTTTGGCGGTGGCAGGGGGATTTCCAAGCAGGGTTTCGTTCTTGTCGGGGTCTGAGGTGTCGCCGGGGCTCAGGACATTCTCCAGCGCATGGCCGAGGTTCCAGCCTATGCGGATATTGTCCACCAGCTGCTGCGAGGTCAGCCCGACCATTGCCGCAGGCGGGTCGCTGCTGTCCTGCACCGCTCCGCTGAATATGGCGTCCGGAGTGAGGGTGCTTGTGGAGGACGTCCCGCTGACGGAACAGCCGGTGAGCATCAGGATAAGTGCAAGAAGAACGGCGGATATTCTTTTCATTGCGGCACTTCCCTTCATTGATACATTTGATGAAATTATATCACAGTTATCATGAATTGTCAACAAATATGTTTTGGCGGAGTGTTTACCTTATTATATATATTAACTCAGTTCGGCTTCACAAAATTTTATACAAAAAAGCCTTTCAAAATTATAAAAAAATATTTCAAAAACACTAAAGTTCAGGAAAAACATGCCGATATAATATACGTGATAGCTGAAAAGCTAAATCCTGAAGCCCCAGTGTACATAAGGGCAGACGGGAAATATTACTTTAACCAACCGCTCCGGCAGGAATGAATCCGAATTATGGAGCGTGTAAATTCAAGGAGGATATTACTATGGGAATGGTAGTACAGCACAACATGAACGCGCTCAACGCGTACAACAAGCTGAACACAAACGTAGCTGGTCTGAAGAAGTCTTCTGAGAAGCTTTCTTCCGGTTACAGAATCAACCGTGCAGGCGACGACGCTGCAGGTCTGGCAATTTCTGAGAAGATGAGATCCCAGATCCGTGGCCTCACACAGGCTAAGAGAAACTCTCAGGACGGCATCTCCATGATCCAGACCTTCGAGGGTGCTACTCAGGAGTCCCACTCCATTCTTCAGAGAATGAAGGAGCTCGCTTCCGAGTCTGCTAACGGTACATACCAGAACGAAGTTGACCGTGACGCTATCCAGCTCGAGTTCAACCAGCTCAATGATGAGCTCGACCAGATCTCTGATACCGACTTCAACGGTACTGTAATGCTCAACGGCGGCCAGATGGCTGACGGCACAAAGGCTGTAAACGGCAAGTTCGATTATGAGAACGGCACAAAGGCTTCCACCAAGCTCGGCAAGAACGACGTAAATGTTGTTGACAGCCAGAAGTGGGACAACACCGATGTTGCTAAGACCGCATGGGCAGCTCTGAACGCTCAGTGGACAAGAAAACCCGGCGAACCCGGCACAAACGGTCCTGACTCTGTTGACGTAACATTCAAGTACAATGATGCTGACGGTACATGGTCTGCAATCGGTGCTACCAATGGCGCTGATGCTTCTAAGGTAACAGCTGCAGCTACCAAGGACGGCGGTTTTGGCATCAAGATCAACAATGTTGATGTTGCTAACGTAGTTATCAACCAGGATAAGCTCGGCAACGGCGATACCATCACTCTGACTTTCAACAATCCTGCTAACGGTATTTCTGCTCCCACAAACCAGGGCGCTACTGTTACCGATAGCACCAATTTTACTCAGGGTACTCAGGGTACAAAGCTCATCGCTGCTGACCTGACTGTAACCAAGGGCGAAATTACTGATGAGCTCATGACTCAGGATATCAATGATATGTTTGAGCAGTTAGACGGAGCAACCGTTGAGATGAAGTACACCGATGCAGCAACTGCTAAGGGTGATATGACCATCACTCTTAAGAATGGTACTGTCCTGAACAACAAGGGCGATGGCAAGGTTACTATCGGTTCTACCACCTTTGTATTTACAGCTACTGATACTGGCTTTGAAATCACTGATGGCGCAAAGAAGCTGGTAACTCTTGCAGGTGCAAATCAGACAACAGCCACCGATCCTACAAAGGCAGATAAGAAGAACTCTACCGGTTCTATTTCCTATAAGCTTGGCTTTGAGGATTATGCTTACGATAAAGGCGCTAAGCCCACAATCGAAGTAGCTAAGACCGGCAATGTTTCTAAGTCCAACTCCAACAATGCTGCAACCGCTCCTCTGACCTACACCGACCACCTGGTACTCCAGACCGGCGCTAGAACAAAGGATTCCGTTGACTTCACATTCGAGTACAGCACTGACGGCATGGGCGGCCTCAAGGCTAACATGGACGTTTCCTCCAGAGAGGGCGGTCTGAACACCAAGAGCCTGTCCCTGCTCACTCAGGCAGACGCTAACAACGCTATCGACAAGATCGATAACGCTATCAACAAGGTATCCATGGTTCGTGCAACCTTCGGTGCAACCCAGAACAGACTGGAACACAAGATCGAGAACCTGACTACCACAACTGAGAACCTGACCGAAGCTGAGTCCGGTATCCGTGACACAGATATGGCTTCTGAGATGCTCAACTACACCAAGTACAATGTACTTCAGCAGGCAGCTCAGTCCATGCTCGCTCAGGCAAATCAGCAGCCGCAGTCCATTCTCCAGCTCCTCGGCTAATCCATTTGGATTTGACGAAGCTGCGTGAAGCAGCGGCATAGGCTAAAACACAGTATCCCCCGCCAGTCGGCGGGGGATATTTTTATAATATTTTACCCCTGACGAAAAGTCAGGGGCAAATTGTAATTATTTAAGCATAAGCGCAATGAATGCGGGAGAATTGCAGCCGTTATCTTTTAGAATATCAAGCACTTGCTGAGGAATAGTCAGGAGTTTATGATACATACCACGGACAAAGAAAGAAACCGAGATATAAAGCCCGTTAATTACTGCTTTGTCCTGTACAGCGATGGCTGAGCATATAAGTTTGACAGCAGCTATGGTCGAAGCAAAGTAGCAGTAGTTTTCAAAAAGTGAGAATTCATGGTTGGTTAGTGGAACTTGCCCTTCGAGCAAAAAGTTTAATGCTATATTTCGCATTATATGGGGCTTATCTTTGAGATAGTTGTTTATTATAGCTCTGCCCTGTTCCAACAGCTCCGGACTGAGTTTTCCATTGATTTTAAGTGAATCCAGAACATTTGAGCGTTCAAAGGTGTCTACGAGCTTTCCTATAAGCCCAAGGCAGATACCATAGTTGGTTTTTGCGTTTTCAAAAGAGGGGACAGATGTCGCATTAAGCTGCGGACGAAGCGCTTTGATGATTTCCGGAATGCGGTCTGCTTCTCCTCGCTGTATGTATTGCGTGAGCTTCTGTGCGGCAAGGGCGCCGAGAAGAACTGAGGTTTCTAAGGATCTTTTTGTGTTTCCGATTATATCATAGAAAAACTCAAACAGCTCATTGCGGTATTTTAATTCTGGATGCTTCTGGATTTCTGTGGCTGAATCCGGAGCATACTTCACTTCGACATATTTTGATTCAAGCGGGGCGCTAAAGAGCTGCATAGATGTTTCGTCTTCGCAAATCATCTTCATTACCTGATAGCAGGATGCGCTGCAGGTGCGGGTCGCAATTTCATTGCAGATGAACATGGTTCGGGGATAGGAGGAGCAGGTATAGGACAGGTACTCTTCGCCGAGCTCTCTTTGAATGCGGCAATATCTGTCTGAATCAAGGAAAGGGCATGCAAATTGATTTTCAGATTCAGTCTTAATTGCCATTACAGTTTCAGAGTCCGGACGCTGAATAAAGCTCGTTTCAATAAGCTGTCGCAGTTCCGGAGAGCACTCAGCTGATTTCAGCTTCTCGACCTCTTCCTTTGTCCAGTCGATACGCCAGATTGCACAGCAGCTATTAGGACATGAACCGCCCATGCAGTGGAAATCCCTATAAAACTTAGGTTGTCTGTAATATGCCATGAGTTTTACCTCCCGATATCAATAATATAATCATAGTATACCATAACCTGGTCGGAATTTCAATACCGCATATCGCAAAAGCGGCTTTTTTTGAAATTTAGGTCATAACATATTGCAATTTGTTCTGAAATGTGGTATGATAAAATATATATGTGTATTTCAAAGCACAATTCTATATAAATCATATAAGAAAGGGTCAACACTATGAGCAAGGTAGTTAAGTTCGGCGGAAGCTCTCTCGCCGACGCAAAGCAGTTTAAGAAGGTCGCTGATATCATTCATGCGGACCCCGAAAGAAAGTACGTCGTTCCCTCCGCCCCCGGCAAGCGTTTCAAGGAGGACACCAAGGTAACAGACATGCTGTACCGCTGCTATGACGAGGTAGCAGTCCAGGGCAAGGATTTCGCAGAGTCCTTTGCACCTATCAAGGAGCGCTACAACGGTATCATCTCCGAGCTGGGTCTTTCCCTGAACCTCGATGAAGAGTTCGGGAAGATCGGCGAGAACTTCAGGGCCGCTGCCGGCAGCGACTACGCAGCGAGCCGTGGCGAGTACCTCAACGGTATCGTCCTCGCAAATTACCTCGGTTATGAGTTCATCGACGCTGCACGTGCCATCTTCTTCGACAACAAGGGCAACTTCGACGCTGACATCACTGACGCATGCCTCGGCGCTCTTCTCGACAAGACCCCCAAGGCGGTTATCCCGGGCTTCTACGGCGCAATGCCGGACGGCTCCATCAAGACGTTCTCACGTGGCGGTTCTGACTTCACAGGCTCCGTTGTGGCAAAGGCTGCAAAGGTAGACCTCTACGAGAACTGGACCGACGTAAGCGGCTTCCTGGTAGCTGATCCCCGTATCGTTGAGAACCCCGAGGGCATCAGCGTTATCACATACTCCGAGCTGCGTGAGCTTTCCTACATGGGCGCAGGCGTGCTCCACGAGGACGCTATCTTCCCGGTAAGAAGCGCTAATATCCCGATCAACATCAAGAACACCAATGCTCCGCAGGACGCAGGTACACTTATCGTTCCTACCAGAAACGCACCCGCAAGCGAGCATGTAATCACCGGTATCGCCGGCAAGAAGAACTTCTCCGTAATCTCCATCGAGAAGGACAGAATGAACAGCAACAAGGGCTTCCTGCGCAAGCTGCTGCAGGTGCTCGAAAACCACGATATCTTCCCGGAGCATATGCCGACAGGTATCGACACGGTCAGCGTCGTTGTGAACTCCAACGAGCTTGACGGCCAGCGTGAGAAGCTCACGGAGCGCCTTGTAGAAGTCGTAAAGCCCGATCATTATGAGATCATTGACGGCCTGGCTCTTATCGCAGTCGTTGGACGTGGCATGAAGTCCGTCAAGGGTACTGCGACCCGTGTGTTCGCTGCGCTTTCCCATGCGAATATAAACATCAGAATGATCGACCAGGGCTCCAGCGAGCTCAACATCATCGTAGGTATCGATGCAGTCGACTTTGAGAAGGCTGTCAAGGTGATCTACGATATGTTCATTCTCAGCGAGCAGTAAGAATGACCGACCCGTTCACCAGTGAAAGGAGCTTGTTATGAGCAGATCTCCGGCGGCGCTGATCCTTGTCCCTGCAATGCTTCTGTGCGGCTGTTCCCATAACAGCGCAGGCGCCCCGGGGGCAGCTCCGGCGGAGCCCGGCAGCGCAGAGCAGTTAGTGAATGTAGAAGCAGACGTGCCGGAGGAGCTTTCCGGTGAATGGTATCTTCTGGACTTTTCCGGCATCAGCGAGCCGCAGAAGTGGGAATTCCGCAGCGGCGGGGTCCTGGTTGCCGGGGACGAAGAACGGGAGTGGAAGCTCAGAAACAGCATTTTCCGGAGGAGCGACAAGATCTATATCGACGGGGAGCGCTACGAGTTTACCCGCCTCGATGATGCGATCTATATATACAAGCTCGACGCAGGTTCGGTGTACTCCCTGTATACCGCTGACAGCGAGCAGTACCGGGAATATCTGAAGCAGCAGGAAGCCAAAAGGCGGAACGAGCAGATAAAGGCGGAATGCGCCGGGCTTTTTGAAGCCTACCCGGATACCGACGGCTGGCTTGAGTTTGTCGGCGGCACGAATATCCCGCTGCTGGCTGACGTGGACTACATCACACGCTCCGCCGAAGAGGGCAGCTTCCACGTTTCAACGGTGAACGAGCTTGCGAGCGCTGCGTGGTATCTCAACACGCAGGACTGTGACTACATGAACATCTACCTTGAAGCGGACATCGACCTTTCCGGCGTTGAGTGGAAGCCTATAGGCTGGTACAGCGGTGACGGAAGAGATCACCCGTTCTGCGGAGGTATCGCTGGGAATGGTCATACGATAAGCAACATGACCGTGAACACTGATCTGTACGGCGGCTTCCTCGGGTGGGAAACGGGCTGCGGAGTGGCTCATCTCAACTTCGACAGGGCGGAGGTCAACGGAGATTATTGCGGCGTCCTGGCGGGTCAGGCGATAATGGGCAGCTTCTACAACGTCAACATAACCAACAGCGTGGTGAACGGCAGCAACTGCGGCTCGATGCTCGGCTGGGACGCAAACACCACAAAGGATAAATGCACCGCTGACGTGCTGGTGAACGGCGAGGAATTCGGGTACCTTTCCTTTAACGACAAGGAAAAGAGCGAGATAGTCATTGAGAATCCCGTGGAGATAACCATAAGCGAGGACCATACGGTGACACGTCCCGAGGTGAGCGGCTACACGAACCTTGGCTGGCTGGTCAAGATAGACGGCGTACAGGTGCTGCACCGCAACGCTGAGAACGAGCTCAGCTACTGTTATTTCGGCAGCGACCCGGGGCATTATGAGGTCTGCCTGACCGCTTTCGTGTCCGGGCAGTACGTCCCGATAAGCAACATAGTCAGGTACACTATAGAAGAATAAGGGGGATACGGATATGGATTATACTGAATATCTGTCAAACGACGGCATGAAGAAAGCTAAGCTCGGCGCTTACAAGACCCATATCGTCAAGAATATCGAGAAGATCGGTCAGAAGAAGCTGGTCATCATCGGCGGCGGTGAGGAGTACGACATTCTCATGCAGGCGCTCAGGCAGCTCCGCATGAAGGGCGTAAAGGTCCCCGACATCGCTTTCCGTGCGACAGTTTCCGAGGGCGGGGTTTCCGACCAGGACGATATCAGGTTCGTGAGCGAGCTCAGGGGCAAGTCTGCTTCGTTCTATGTGCTGATAGTTGCGCCGTATACTCCTCTTGAGGTCCAGCTCGCCGGAATGGCGGGAGTTATGGCGACCTCCGCAGGCATCGCAAAGGTACTGAAAAACCAGTGCGGCTTCACTGAAAACGGCTTCTGCGAGATGAACGAGCCGGCAGGCCTTGGCATGTCCCTTGCGAATATGAAGCTCAGCAAGGCGCTTTCCTCCGACGGAAAGCGTGCAGGCAGCATGGAAAGCTCCACGGCGCAGCAGCTCACTTCCTATAAGGATAAGATGAAGGGACAGAGGTGCTTTATTCTCGGCAGCACCGGTGCAAAGCTCGATGAGCTCAACGGGCTGATGAACGAGCACGCTTTCGCATGCAACGAGTTCTGCGATTTCTTCTCGAGGACCCCACAGCGCCCGGAGTTCTACGTGCTGACAGAGGCTTCTTCATACCTCGGCAACGGAAAGTACATCGAGGGCATGGAGTGCTTCATCGACGGACGTATCAAGGTATTCGAGGATAAGTTCAAGAAGAAGCCTACTTATTTTAATGGACTCGGCGCAGGGCTCATCAACGGTCTGCCCACGTTCCAGGAGGCTGAGAGCACCCCGGAAACTGCAAAGATGTTCCCGATGTATGCGATGATACAGCTTGCGGTCTACATGGGCTTCAGCGAGATCTACCTGTACGGCTGGGACGGCTTGTTCCCGCTGGATATCGACAACGACGGCGCCGCAAGAAAGGCTCCCGAGGGTCAGACACCCGGTTTCCCTGCCGGCGCAAAGCAGCTGCTGGAGCAGGTAAAGAAGTTCGCAGAGAGCAGCGGCTCCAGGATGTTCAGCATGTGCGCTACCGATGGTTTCTCCATGCTGGATAAGGTGGAGTTCGGCAGTATCGACCTTTCCGCTTCGTCTATTTTCGGCAGACTCTGATCTGCTTATCCCCATTTTATAGGAGGGCACTATGAGCCTTGCAGATGATCTGTTCATACAGAACTGCCGTGATATCCTGGAAAACGGCGTTTCCGATGAGGGGTGTGAAGTCCGCCCGCACTGGGAGGACGGCACGCCGGCGCATACTATAAAGAAGTTCTGTATCGTCAACCGGTATGATCTCCAGAAGGAGTTCCCGATAATGACCCTGCGCCGGGTGTACTACCGCTCCGCTATTGACGAGATACTGTGGATATACCAGAAGAAATCCAACCGTGTCGCTGACCTTTCTTCCCATATCTGGGACGCCTGGGCGGACGAAAACGGCACCATCGGCAAGGCTTACGGCTACCAGCTAGGCGTGAAGCACCACTACCCCGAGGGGGATTTCGACCAGGTGGATAAGGTGCTCTACGACCTGAAGCACTCCCCGAACAGCCGCCGTATCATGACCAACACCTACAATCACCACGACCTGTCGGAAATGCAGCTTGCCCCCTGCGCCTATTCCATGACGTTCAACGTCAGCGGGAACAGGCTCAATGCTATCCTCAACCAGCGCAGCCAGGATATGCTCACCGCAAATAACTGGAACGTATGTCAGTATGCGGCGCTGCTGATCATGTTCGCAAAGTCCTCCGGTCTGGTGCCGGGGGAGCTGGTGCACGTCATAGCGGACGCACACATCTACGACCGCCATGTGGACGCAGTGAAGCGGCTCATCGGGAAGAAGCCCTACCCCGCCCCGGAAATGCAGGTGGAGGACATCACGGACTTCTACAGCTTCACGAAGAACAGTTTCACGGCGGTGGACTACAAGTACCACGAATTCACCGACAAGATACCCGTTGCCATTTAAGGAGGGCGCATGGAACTCTGGGACGTCTACGACATGAACCGCCAGAAAACCGGTCAGACCGCCGTACGTGGAGAGGGGCTGCCCGAGGGCGGCTATCATCTGGTGGTGCACGTCTGCATACTTGGCTCTGACGGGAGAATGCTCATTCAGCAGCGGCAGCCGTTCAAGCACGGGTTCTCAGGGCTGTGGGACGTGAGCTGCGGGGGCTCGGCGCTCGCCGGGGAAAACAGCCCGCAGGCGGCGATGCGTGAGGCTTCGGAGGAGATCGGCGTGGAGCTCAGTCTTGACGGCGTACGCCCGCACTATTCCGTCAGCTTTGACGAGGGGTTCGACGACTGGTTCGTTGTGAAGTCCGACCCGGACATCTCTGCGCTGAAGCTGCAGTATGAGGAAGTCGGGGCGGTAAGGTGGGCGACTGAGCGGGAGATCTTTGAAATGATGGACAGGGGCGAGTTCATACCGTATTTCAGGGGGTTCATCTCCACCATATTCCGCACGGCGGACCAGTACGGCACGATACGGGAAACGCATTAACACACAACATTCACCCCGGACACGGGGCTTTTACGGAACAGAGGTAACAATGTCAGAAGAAAAAAGACTTGCGGTGCTTATCGACAGCGATAATGTTTCCGCAAAATATGCACAGTTCATCATGAACGAGGTGCAGAAGTACGGCGTGCCCACCTATAAGAGAGTTTACGGCGACTGGGAGAAGGGCGGCAACGGCTGGCATACTCCCGCAGTCAACTATTCCATCATGCCGGTGCAGCAGAACAGCTATGTCGCAGGTAAGAATGCAACAGACTTCTCCATGATAATCGACGCTATGGATATCCTCTACACGGGGAATGTGGACGGCTTCGTGCTTGTGACCAGCGACAGCGATTTCACCCGCCTTGCCATTCGCCTGAGAGAAGCGGGAAAGCTGGTGGTCGGCATTGGCGAGCTCAAGACCCCCAGACCTTTCACGGTGAGCTGTCATCACTTCTGCTACCTCAACCAGATCGGCGAGATGGAGCAGCAGTATGATGAAGCGGCTATCAGAAAGGCAGTGCTCACATTCGTCACAGAGAACCAGGGCGAGCGGCTCGACCTTGCAAAGATCAGCGCCGTGCTGACTTCCAGGTTCGGCAATATCAACTTCGATGAGCTCGGCTACAAGAGGTTTTCCAGCTTCATCGACAGCTTCCCGGAGCTCCGCAGGAGCAACACGTTCGTTTCTGTCAAGAAGAAGCGCACCGCTCCCCCCGCCCCCGTGGAAAAGCCACAGGAGGTCACCGAGCAGTCGGTGGCTGCGGCTATCAGCGAGTACCTCAGCGAGCATGAGCCGGAGCAGGATAACATGCTCAAGATGGAGAGCTGGCTCAACAGCAGGTTCGGCAAGATAGACTTCGGGAAGCTCGGCAGCAGCAGGCTCGCCAAGTTCATCGACAGGCTGCCCCAGTTCACCAGGACCGGCACCCTGGTAAAGCCGGCGGACGTCCCTGCAGACAACACGGTCAGCGCTGAGAGCTATCGCCGTGAGGTCGTAAGCTACGCCGGGGACAACATGCCGGCGGGCGGAAATATCGGCCAGCTCAACAATCATCTCATGGAGGTTTTCGGAAGGAAGTACTTCAGGGACCTCGGCTTCAATGATTTCAAGTCGGCGCTGGAGTCCGTCACGGAAGTGCATGTGGACGGCAACCGTGTGTTCCTTTCCGTCCCCGCTGAGGAGCCGGAGAAGCCTGCAAATCTCCCCGGACCTGACATAATGGCGGTGTTTGCAAGGATCCAGCAGTATGCAAAGGAGAACATGCCGGACGGCGGTAATATCGGTCAGCTCAACAATGAGCTGATGGGCGCTTACGGCAGGGACTACATCGACGCTCTCGGTTACGGAGATTTCAGGGCGCTGCTTTCTGCGGTGCCGGATATAAGGGTCAGCCGCAACCGTGCTTATTCGACGGTTCCCGTGGAGGTCATCGCTGAGGAGGTTCCTGCACAGCCCGAAGTGGTCGAAGCTCCCGCCGAGAACGTCCCCGCAGAGGAAAAGCGCAGGAACGCCGCCGAGGAAGTCGCAGAGGTGATAGCCGAGGTCAACGAGGTACCGCAGCCGGAGCCGCAGGAGCCCGCTGAACAGCAGGAAGCTCCCGCAGAGGTCCACGAAAAGGAATACGAGAAGCCGGAGCTCAACACGGTGAAGCGTGAGATACTCCAGTTCGTGGCGTCCTCTGAAAACGGCGGCAGCCTTTCAAGACTGGGCGGAGTGCTCGGAGCAAAGTACGGGCATGATTTCCTGAAGCAGCTCGGTTTCACTTCCATGAGGAAGCTGGCGGCGGAGCTCAGCGGAACGGTCATCAGGAACAATAAGCTGTACATCAGTGATGAGTTCGCAAAGCAGACAGAGGAGATAGAGCAGTTCGTCAATGATTTCGCCCGCAGTGAGGGCAGCCACAGCATAAGGGCGCTGGGTATAAAGCTCCGGGAGCAGTTCGAGGGTTTCGACTTCCACAACTATGGATTTGCGAAATTCACGGATTTCATCAACGCCATCGACGGAGTAAAGGCGGACAGATATCACATCAGCCCGGTGGAATAACAGAGGTAAGGCATGAAGAAGGACATCATTTACAGCCTTTCGTCACCGTACAGAGATGATTTCAGGGTGACGGGCTATCGCTTTGGAAAGGGCGGGAAGTCCTGCTGCATAATCGGTTCGGTCAGGGGCAACGAGATACAGCAGCTGTATATGTGCAGCCAGCTTGTGAAAACCCTTGACGCACTCGAGAAAAAGGGGTGTATCTCCTACGACCGGGAGATACTCATAATCCCATCAATAAACAGCTACGGCACGAATATCGGGAAGCGCTTCTGGTGTCTGGACAATACGGACATCAACAGAATGTTCCCCGGTGACCCGGAGGGAGAAACCACCGAGCGCATCGCCGCCGGGGTGTTCTCAGAGATATGCAAGTATCAGTACGGGGTCCAGTTCGCCAGCTTTTATATTCAGGGAATGTTCATACCCCACGTCCGTATGATGAAGACCTGCAAGGAGAACACCAGCCTTGCGAACCTGTTCGGTCTGCCCTATGTGGTGCTGAGGACTCCCAGTGCCATGGACCAGGCTACGCTGAATTACAACTGGCAGGTCAGCGGAACGGCGGCGTTCTCGGTCTACACCAACGCTACCGAGAGCATTGACGAAAATTCGGCGGAGATGGGAGTTTCAGCGGTGCTGAGGTTCCTGTCGAGAATGGGCATAATAAAGTATCGCTGCCACGGCGGGTACATGGGCACTATCATTGACGAGGACGATATGATGGACGTCCGGTGCAATGCCGCAGGCATCTACCGCAGCATGAGAAAATGCGGCGACGAGGTCGAAAAGGGCGATCTTCTGGCGCAGGTGATTCACCCGTATGAGGGGACGGTCGTCAGCGAGGTCAGGGCGCCTGCGGAGGGGATCCTGTTCTTTGCACATCAGAGCCCTCTGGTCATGGAAAACACCGTGGTGTTCAAAATGATAAAAAGACTGCACAAGTAAAATCGGAAGGGGTGACCGTTGGCCGCCCCTTTTTTATAATAATATAGTATATATCAGGGTAAAAATCAAATACTCATTGTATATTGTTGTGCGTATTATGCGGAGAGTTCCAGATCAAGGCATTCTGTTGTGCATAGTGCATAAATATGTGCGAAAAAAATAAGAAAAATTCTATATTGCAAATTCGCAAAAATCCTTGCAATTGGCGTTGTTATGTGGTAAAATAACTGTTGGCGGCTGTACTGAGTGCGTGATAATTATGCACCGCAACAGCCTGAACACTTGAAGGCATAGCGATGATGCCGGAGGTTGCGCAGCATGACTGCGGTAATTTCGGCGGAGTATGTCGGGCAGAAAGCCCGGCGACAGAAGATCTTCAGAAAACGTGAGTATCCCATCTGTCGCTGCTGTTAAAGTGTCCGGGGATTCCCGGATAACTAACTTGCGGTCATCAGAAAACAGGAAACACACGGCACAGTGGATTTTTCAAAACAGCTTTTGCCAGCACAATACTAACAGAAGGGGTTGAAAAATCATGGCAGCAAATGAGAAGGTAAGGATCAAGATCAAGGGTTACGAGCACAGCGTAGTTGACGCTGCTGCAAAGAAGATCGTGGAGGCAGCTAAGAATAACGGCGCCAGAGTTGCAGGCCCGATCCCGCTTCCTACCAACAAGGAAGTCGTAACGATCCTGAGAGCTGTTCACAAGTACAAGGATTCCCGTGAGCAGTTCGAGCTGAGGACCCACAAGCGTCTTATCGACGTTATCCGTCCGTCAGCAAAGGCTATCGAAGCTCTCCAGACACTGGAGCTTCCGGCCGGCGTAGAGATTTCAATGGATATCTGATCATAGAGAGCATTGGAGTTATGTTGGGCGGCTTCCGCTCAACCACTAACCACGCACCATTCCGGTGCATGGTCATGTTGAGAGAATATCTCAACCAATAACCAAAGGAGGATTAGCCAAATGACAAAGGCGATCATCGGCAAGAAGATCGGTATGACACAGATCTTCGACGAGGCAGGCAAGGTCGTTCCCGTAACAGTTATCGAAGCGGGTCCCTGCGTTGTAGTTCAGAAGAAGACTGCAGAGAACGACGGCTATGAGGCTGTTCAGCTGGGCTTCGGAGATGTTTCTCCCAAGCACGTAAACAAGCCCGAGGCTGGTCATTTCAAGAAGAATGACGTAGCATTCAAGAAGACCCTTAAGGAGTTCCGCCTGGACGACATCTCCGCTGTAAATGTAGGCGATGTACTGAAGGCTGACGTTTTCGCTGAGGGCGACGTTATCGACGTTGCAGGCGTAAGCAAGGGCAAGGGCTTCACTGGTGCCATCAAGCGTCACAACCAGCACAGACTGAAGGAAACTCACGGTTCTGGTCCTGTTGCAAGACAGGCAGGTTCCATGGGCGCTTGCTCCAGCCCGTCCAGAATCTTCAAGGGCAAGGGCATGGCAGGCCACATGGGTGCAGAGAACGTTACCGTTCAGAACCTGGTAGTTGTTAAGGTTGACGTTGAAAACAACCTGATCGCTGTAAGGGGTGCGGTTCCCGGCCCTAAGGGCGGCGTTGTTACTATCGTCAACGCTGTTAAAGCATAAGGGAGGAGGACGATATTATGCCTAAGATTAACGTAGTAGATATGGCGGGTAAGGTCGTTTCCGAGCTTGAGCTTAACGAAAACGTATTCGGCATCGAGCCGAACAAGACCGCAATGCATTCCGCTGTTGTGAATTATCTCGCAAATCAGCGTCAGGGTACTCAGTCCACACTTACCAGAACAGAGGTAAGCGGCGGCGGCAGAAAGCCCTGGAGACAGAAGGGTACCGGCCACGCAAGACAGGGTTCCACAAGATCTCCTCAGTGGAGACACGGTGGTATCGCCCTCGGCCCGAAGCCCCGTTCCTACAGATTCGTTCTGAACAAGAAGGTAAGGAAGCTCGCAATGCTCTCCGCTCTCTCTTCCAAGGTAAGCGAGAACGAGATGATCGTTGTTGACGCTATCAAGACCGACGAGTTCAAGACCAAGACCATGGTAGCTATGCTCAAGGCTCTCGAGGCTGAGAAGAAGACTCTCATCGTTCTCGACGCCGTTGACGCTAAGGTTATCAAGTCCGCTGCAAACATCGAGGGTGTAAAGACCACTCAGTACAACACTCTCAATGTTTACGACATTCTTAACTGCGACAAGTTCGTTATCGTTAAGGGTGCTGTTGAAAAGCTCGAGGAGGTGTACGCATAATGAAGGCTGCTCAGGATATCATCATCAAGCCCATCATCACAGAACACAGCATGGAGGCTCTCGCTTCCGGCAAGTACACTTTCAAGGTTGCCAAGAATGCGAACAAGATCGAGATCGCCAAGGCTGTTGAGACCCTCTTCAAGGGCGTCAAGGTAGCTAAGGTAAACACCATCTCCGTTCGTGGCAGACTCAAGAGAATGGGCAGAAACTCCGGCTACACTTCCGACTGGAAGAAGGCTGTTGTTACCCTCGCAGAAGGCTCCAAGACCATTGAGTTCTTCGACGGAATGATTTAAGTAAGGAGTGAAACGAAATGGCTATTAAGAATTACAAGCCCGTCAATAACAGCCGTCGTGGCATGACTGTTACTGATTACAGCGGCTTATCAAAGGTAGCTCCTGAAAAGTCACTTCTGGAGCCCGTTAAGAAGACTGCCGGCCGTAACAGCTACGGTAGGATCACCGTTAGACACATCGGCGGCGGCAACAGAAAGAAGTATCGTGTTATCGACTTCAAGAGAGACAAGCAGGGCATGAACGCTACTGTTACCACTCTTGAGTACGATCCTAACAGATCTGCTTTCATCGCTCTCGTTACTTACGAGGACGGCGAGAAGAGATATATCATCGCTCCCGACGGACTTAAGGTAGGCGATACCGTTCGTTCCGGCAGCGACGCTGATATCAAGCCCGGCAACGCTCTTGCACTGGCTGATATCCCTGTTGGTACCGTTATCCACAACATCGAGATGCACCCCGGTAAGGGCGCACAGATGGTTCGTTCTGCCGGCAACATGGCTCAGCTCATGGCTAAGGAGAACGGCATGGCTCTGATCCGCCTTCCCAGCGGCGAGCTCAGAAACGTTGCAGTAAACTGCATGGCTTCTATCGGTACTGTTTCCAACCTCGACCACGAGAACGTGAACATCGGTAAGGCTGGTAAGACCCGTCACCTGGGCATTCGCCCGACCGTTCGTGGTTCTGTAATGAACCCGAATGACCACCCGCACGGTGGTGGTGAGGGTAAGTCCCCTGTTGGACGTCCCGGACCTGTTACCCCGTGGGGCAAGCCCGCTCTTGGTTACAAGACCAGAAGCACAAAGAAGGCTTCCAACAAGTTCATCGTCAAGAGAAGAAACTCCAAGTAATCCCGGTTCACCTTTCTCCCCTGCCCTGCGCAGGGTGAGAGGGTGCCATGATACCATAACCCAAAAGTTGCTGTTAATAAGAACAGCGTTGCACATCATCATTAACGTTGTGCGTCAAACGTCATCGGCGGCTGTCGCTGCTCATTAACTTGCAGCTAAACTTGAAAGGAATTATTTAGACATGGGAAGAAGTATTAAAAAGGGACCTTATGTCCAGGAAGCTCTCTACAAGAGAGTTCTGGCTATGAACGAAGCTGGCGAGAAGAAAGTGCTCAAGACATGGAGCCGTTCTTCCACAATATTCCCTGACTTCGTAGGTCACACATTCGCAGTCCACGACGGCAGAAAGCATGTTCCGGTATATGTTACCGAGGATATGGTTGGCCACAAACTGGGTGAGTTCGCTCCTACAAGAACCTTCAAGGGCCACGTAGGCAGCAAGACAACAGGCAAGAAGTAAGGAGGAGAAATAATGGAAGCTAGAGCTGAACTCAGACAGGTTCGTATTTCTCCGAGAAAGGTCGGCATCGTTCTGGACCTCATCAGAAACAAGCCTGTTGAAATCGCATTCGCTACTCTCAAGAACACCCCCAAGTCCGCTTGCGAGCCTCTCGAAAAGCTCCTCAAGTCTGCAGTAGCTAACGCAGAGAACAATCACAACATGGACACAAGCCGCCTTTACGTTTCCGAAGCATTCGTAGGCGCAGGTGTTACCCTCAAGCGTATCAGACCGAAGGATCACGGACGTGCTCACAGAATTCTCAAGAGAACGTCCAACATCGTACTGGTTGTTAAGGAAGCAGAATAAGGAGGAGAATTACAATGGGACAGAAGGTTAATCCACACGGTCTCAGAGTGGGTGTAATCAAGGATTGGGATTCTCGCTGGTTTGCGGGCAAGGCAACCTTCGGTGACACACTTGTTGAAGACTATAAGATCCGTGAGCTTCTGAAGAAGAAGCTTTACAAGGCTGGTATCCCCTCGATCGAGATCGAGAGAACCGGCGATAAGGTTACTATCCTCATCTCCTGCGCAAAGCCCGGTATGGTTATCGGCGCTAAGGGCGCAGAGGTCGACAAGCTCAAGGCTGAGATGGAGAAGTTTACCGGCAAGAAGGTAGACATCAAGATCATCGAGGTCAAGAACCCCGACATGAACGCTCAGCTGGTAGCTGAGAATATCGCTCAGCAGCTGGAGGGCCGTGTTTCCTTCAGACGTGCAATGAAGTCCGTTATCGGCAGAACCATGAAGAGCGGTGCTAAGGGTATCAAGACAATGGTAGCAGGCCGTCTTGGCGGTGCCGAGATCGCTCGTACCGAGAGCTATCACGAGGGTACCATTCCGCTTCAGACTCTTCGTGCAGACATCGACTACGGTGTTGCAAGAGCTAACACGACTTACGGCGTTATCGGCGTAAAGGTATGGATCTACAAGGGCGAAGTGCTCAAGGGCGAGATCCCCGCACAGAGAACCGAGAGAAACGACAGACGCCGCCGTGATGACAGAAACAATGGCAGAGGCCGTGACGACAGACGTCCTCGCAGAGAAAGAGCACCTAGAAAAGAAGGGGGTAACGACTAATGCTGCTTCCTAAGAGAGTAAAGTACAGAAGAGTACAGAGAGGCCGCCGTACCGGTATCGCCACAAGAGGCAACAAGGTTTCCAACGGCGAATATGGCCTGCAGGCACTCGAGGCTGCCTGGATCAAGTCCAATCAGATCGAGGCTGCCCGTATTGCAATGACACGTTACATCAAGCGTGGCGGTCAGGTTTGGATCAAGATTTTCCCCGACAAGCCCGTTACTGATAAGCCCCTCGGAGTACGAATGGGTTCCGGTAAGGGCGCTCCCGAGTACTGGGTAGCTGTAGTAAAGCCCGGCAGAGTAATGTTCGAGATCGCCGGCGTATCTGAGGAGACTGCACGTGAGGCTATGCGTCTTGCTATGCATAAGCTCCCCATCAAGTGCAAGTTTGTAAAGAAGGAAGACGGAGGTGAGCTTTAATGAAGGCTTCAGAACTGGTATATCTCTCGGAGACAGAGCTCGACACTAAGCTCGCTGAACTCAAGCAGGAGCTTTTTAATCTGCGCTTCCAGCTTGCCGTAAATCAGCTTGACAATCCCACCAGAATCAAGGCTGTCAAGAAGGACATTGCACGCATCAAGACGATCCAGCGTCAGCGTCAGATCGCAGCTAACAATTGAGGAAGGAGGATAACAACATGGAAAGAGCTTTAAGAAAGACCAGAATTGGTAAGGTAGTAAGCAACAAGATGGACAAGACTATCGTCGTTGCCATCGAGGACAACGTTCGTCATCCTCTTTATAAGAAGATCGTAAAGCGCACGATCAAGCTGAAGGCTCACGATGAACAGAACACATGCGGAATAGGCGACAGAGTTGAGATCATGGAGACTCGCCCCCTTTCCAAGGATAAGAGATGGCGCCTTGTTAACGTCATCGAGCGCGCTAAGTAATTCTACGAAAGGAGTAGCACAACATGATCCAGATGCAGACACTGCTCAAGGTCGCTGATAACACCGGCGCCAAGGAGCTTATGTGTATCAGAGTGCTCGGCGGTACCCGCAGAAAGTATGCGAATATCGGCGACGTAATCATTGCTTCCGTCAGAAAGGCTACACCCGGCGGCGTTGTAAAGAAGGGCGACGTAGTTAAGTGCGTTGTCGTTCGTTCCGCAAAGGGTCTCAGACGTGACGACGGAACTTATATCCGCTTCGATGAAAACGCAGCGGTTATCATCAAGGAGGACAAAAATCCGAAGGGAACTCGTATTTTTGGGCCGGTAGCAAGAGAGCTGCGTGACAAGGACTTCACAAAGATCCTGTCCCTGGCTCCTGAAGTACTTTAAGGAGGACCTGCCGATTATGAATAGCTTAAATGTTAAAACCGGTGATAAGGTTCAGGTAATCAGCGGCGCTGATAAGGGCAAGCAGGGCAAGGTCGTTACCGTTTCCGCCAAGGAGAACAAGGTAATCGTTGAGGGCATCAACATGGTGACCAAGCACGTTAAGCCCAAGCAGGCTGGTCAGCTCGGCGGCAGAGTACAGGCTGAGGGTGCGCTTTATGCTTCCAAGGTACAGCTCGTTTGCCCCAAGTGCGACAAGCTTACAAGAGTTGCTCACAAAATTGAGGACGGCAAGAAGATCAGAGTTTGCAAGCACTGCGGCGCAGAGCTCAAGTACTGATATTGCCTGAGATCGGTCGGATACAAGGAATGCTCCCTCGCAGGAGCGGAGCATTAAAATCCGGCTGTCAGATAGGAGTATTGATATGGCAAGAATGAAGGATTTCTACAAGGAAACCGTTGCCCCCGCTCTTTTCAAGAAGTTCGGTTACAAGTCTGTTATGCAGATCCCGAAGCTCGATAAGATCATCGTAAACGTTGCTTGCGGCGAGGCAAAGGAAAACCACAAGATCATAGAGAACGTTATGTCTGAGCTCGCTCAGATCACTGGTCAGAAGCCGGTCGAGTGCCGTTCCAAGAAGGCAGTCGCTAACTTCAAGCTCAGAGAGGGTCAGGTCATCGGTGTTAAGGTAACACTGAGAGGCGAGACCATGTACGAGTTCCTCGACAGACTCTTCAACGTTGCTCTCCCCCGTGTACGTGACTTCAGAGGCATCAACGCTAATTCCTTCGACGGCAGAGGTAACTACTCTTTCGGCCTGAAGGAGCAGATCATCTTCCCGGAGATCGATTTCGATAAGGTTGAGGCTACACGTGGCATGGACATCAACTTTGTAACCACTGCAAAGACCGATGAAGAAGCCAGAGAGCTGCTCACCCTGATGGGCGCTCCCTTTGAGAAGTAAGAAAGGACGAAGGAAAACTTATGGCTAAGAAGTCAATGATAGCTAAGCAGCAGAGAGCACCGAAATTTTCCACTCGTGCCTATAACAGATGCAAGATCTGCGGAAGACCCCACTCTTACATGCGTAAGTTCGGCATCTGCAGAATCTGCTTCAGAGAGCTTGCTTACAAGGGTCAGATCCCTGGTGTTAAGAAGGCAAGCTGGTAAGCTGCACAGGAACGTCGATACAATCAGTTCCATCACAATTTGTTCCCTCGCCGGACGGGTTTTGTTTCAATAAAAGTCCGGCTAAAATATCAGCTCCGAAAGGGGCAATCATGTAAGTACGACGGACAATTCGGTTCCGTAACGGCTTTCGTATAGGAGGTAAACGAATGCAGATCACTGATACCATCGCAGATATGCTTACAAGAATCCGTAACGCAAACTCAGCGAAGCACGCTTCTGTTGATATCCCCGCATCTAACCTCAAGAAGCAGATAGCTCAGATCCTTCTGGATGAGGGCTACATCAAGAGCTTCAAGGTTATTGATGACAACAAGCAGGGCATCATCAGAGTCAATCTCAAGTACACAGACACTAAGGCACAGGTTATCACCGGCCTCCGCCGTGTTTCCAAGCCTGGTCTGAGAATCTATTCTAACTGCAAGGATATGCCTAAGGTAATGAAGGGCCTCGGTATCGCTATCGTGTCCACTTCCAAGGGCATCATGACCGACAAGAAGGCTCGTGAGCTCAATGTCGGCGGCGAAGTCCTTGCATTCATCTGGTAAGGAGGAATAGTAATATGTCAAGAATTGGTAAGAAGCCCGTTGCTATTCCCGCAGGTGTGGAAGTAAAGATCGACGGCTCCGTAGTAACAGTCAAGGGCCCCAAGGGAACCCTGACCAAGGAATTCAATCACATCATGAAGATCTCCCAGCAGGGCAGCGAGATCATCGTTGAGCGTCCTGATGAGGAGAACTACAGCAAGTCCGTTCACGGACTGACAAGAACCCTGATCCACAACATGGTAGAGGGCGTTATGCACGGCTTCACCAAGGAGCTGAAGATCAACGGCGTCGGCTACAGATGCCAGAAGAGCGGCAAGAATGTCACCCTGACACTCGGCTACTCTCACCCGGTGATCGTTTCTGACACCGAGGACATCACACTCGATGTTCCGGATCCCAACACCATTATCGTTAAGGGTATCGACAAGCAGAAGGTAGGTCAGGTAGCTTCTGAGATCAGAGGCAAGCGTCCTCCTGAGCCTTATAAGGGCAAGGGCATCAAGTATGCCAACGAAGTTATCCGCCGCAAGGAAGGTAAAGCAGGTAAGGGTAAGAAGTAATCCCCACTACGAAAGGACTGAAAATAAATGGTTAAAATTATCGACAAGAACAAGAGCAGAATCCGCCGTCACAAGCGTGTTCGTTCTAAGATCTCCGGCACAGCACAGTGCCCCCGTCTTAACGTTTTCCGTTCTTCTCAGCACATTTACGCTCAGGTCATTGACGACGTAAAGGGTGTTACTCTCGCAGCTGCTTCTTCCACCGAGAAGGGCTTTGAGGGCTTCGGCGGCAATGTTGAGGCAGCTAAGAAGGTTGGCCTCATGATCGCCGAGAAGGCTAAGGCTGCAGGCATCACCGATGTCGTATTCGACAGAGGCGGCTATGTATACCACGGCAGAGTTGCTGCTCTCGCCGAGGGTGCAAGAGAAGGCGGACTTAATTTCTAATAAGGAGGGACACACACTTGGCACTTTTAGACGCTAACAACTATGAGCTCAACGAGAAAGTCGTAGCTATAAACCGTGTTTCCAAGACCGTTAAGGGCGGACGTATCATGAAGTTCTCCGCTCTGGTAGTTGTCGGTGACGGCAACGGCGTTGTAGGCTTCGGCATGGGTAAATCCAACGAAGTTCCGGACGCTATCCGCAAGGGTCTTGAGGACGCAAAGAAGAATCTTCACAAGATCGCCCTCAAGGGTACAACAATTCCCCACGAGGTTACTGGTAAGTTCGGCGCAGGCGCAGTTCTGATGCGTCCGGCTCCCGAGGGTACCGGCGTTATCGCAGGCGGCCCCGTACGTGCAGTCATCGAGATGGCTGGTATCAAGAATATCCGTACAAAGTCCCTGCGTTCCAACAACCCCTGCAACGTTGTCCGTGCAACAATGGAGGGTCTGACTTCCCTCAGGACCGCTGAGGAAGTTGCTGCTCTCAGAGGCAAGACCGTTAAGGAAATTGTAGGCTAAGCAGTACGAAAGGAAGAATAACATGGCACTTAAAATCACACTTGTACGCTCATTAAACAGCTGCAAGAAGAATCAGATCGCCACTGCGTATTCCCTTGGACTGCGCAAGGTAAACTCTGTTTCCACCCAGCCCGACAACGAGGCTACTAAGGGTAAAATCAAGACTATCGCTCACCTGGTAAAGGTTGAAGAGGTTTGATTTCATAGGCGCTCCCTCCGGGGAGCTCCCAAAAATTCTAATTACACTTAATCCACATTTACTAGGGGGTGCAAAGTTATGAAGCTTTACGAATTACAGCCCGCTGAAGGCTCTGTAAAGGACGTTAAGCGTATCGGCCGTGGTCACGGCTCCGGCAACGGTAAGACAGCCGGCAAGGGTCACAAGGGTCAGAAGGCACGTTCCGGCGGCTCTATCAGACCTGGCTTTGAAGGCGGTCAGATGCCTCTCCAGAGAAGAATCCCTAAGAGAGGTTTCCACAACATCTTTGCGGTTGAGTATGCAACTGTAAACGTATCCGACCTTGAGGCACGTTTCGAGAACGGTGCCGTTGTTGACGCTGCTGCTCTTGTTGAGAGCGGTGCGATCAAGGACGCTAAGGACGGTATCAAGATCCTGGGCAACGGCGAACTCACAAAGAGCCTTACTGTTAAGGCTGCAAAGTTCACCGCAGGCGCACAGGAAAAAATTGAAAAGGCAGGCGGAAAGGCTGAGGTGATCTAATGTTTCAGGTCTTTCGTAATGCGTGGATGGACACGCAGCTGCGTAAAAAGATTTTGTACACACTGTTCATCGTTATCCTGTTCCGTTTAGGCTCTAACATCTTCGTTCCTTTCCTTAACAACGACGCTATCCAGACTATGATGTCCGGCGCTTCGCTGCTGAACTACCTGGACGTTATGACCGGTGGTTCCCTTGGAAAGGGTACGCTTCTCGCAATGTCGATCACGCCTTACATCAATGCGTCGATCATCATTCAGCTTCTCACCGTTGCTATCCCTCCTCTGGAAAAGCTCCAGAAAGAGGGCGAACAGGGTCGCAAGAAGTTAAACACCATCACAAAGATCGCTTCTCTGGCTATCGCAGTACTCCAGGCTATTGCGTTCTATTTCACACTTAGAAATGGTACGCAGGACGCCAACGGCAACCACGTTGCTATCCTCAGGTACGGTGATATCCAGCAGTCCAATCCCGACATGTTCGCTGTGGTTCTTTCAGCTATCGTTATCGTTGCCTGCTTCGTTGCCGGTGCTTCGATGATCATCTGGCTGGGTGACCGCATCAACGAGAAGGGCATCGGAAACGGTATCTCCATGATACTGTTCGCAGGTATCATCTCTGGTCTGCCGAGTGCAGTTCAGTACTTCGTTGAGATCTGCAGAAATGATCTTGCCAACATCGGTTTCGTGCTGCTCGCTATCGTTATCTTCATCGCTATGGTCTGGTTCGTCATTATGATGACCAACGCCGAGAGAAGGATCCCGGTACAGTACGCAAAGCGTGTTGTCGGCAGAAAGATGTATGGCGGCCAGTCCTCTCACATTCCGATAAAGGTTGCGATGTCCGGCGTTATGCCTATCATCTTTGCAATGTCCCTGATGAGCTTACCGCAGACGATCCTCTACTTCTTCCAGATCACTGAGCAGAGCGAGGGTTTCTGGGGCGGTTTCCTCCGGTTCTTCAACCAGAGCACTCCCCTGTATGCGGTCATCTACTTCCTGCTCATCATCGCATTCAACTACTTCTATGTATCTATCCAGTACAATCCTGTTGAGATCGCAAACAACCTGAAGAAGAACAACGGTGCTATCCCCGGTTATCGTCCGGGCAAGCCCACTTCTGACTTCATCTACAACTCCCTCAACAAGATCACACTGATCGGCGCAATATTCCTCGGTATCGTGGCAATATTCCCGATAATCCTGGCTCTGTGTGTTCCCTCTCTCAGAGGAATCAGCATCGGCGGTACTACGATCCTCATCGTTGTCGGCGTTGCCCTTGAGACTGTAAGAACTCTCGAAAGCCAGATCATGATGCGTCATCACCCCGGCTTCCTTGATTAATTATCCCTTCCCTTCCCCGGGCGACCGGGGAGAGGATATGGGTGAAACTAAGGCTTTTTGCGAACAGGAGAATCACTATGAATCTTATCTTTTTAGGCGCTCCCGGCGCAGGCAAGGGCACTCAGGCAGAGGTAGTCTGCAAGGAACTGAACATTCCCGCCATCTCCACCGGCAATATGCTGCGTGAGGCAGTAAAGAACGGCACTCCCGCTGGTCTTGCTGCAAAGGCTTACATGGACAGGGGCGACCTTGTTCCTGACGAGGTGGTTATCGGTATCCTGAAGGACAGGATCGCTGAGGACGACGCAAAGAACGGCTTCATTCTCGATGGCTTCCCCAGAACTGTTGCACAGGCTGAGGCGCTCGAGAAGATGGGCGTGAACATCGACAAGGTCGTTGAGATCCACGTCGCTGATGAAGCTATCACAGCAAGAATGTCCGGCAGACGTGTTTGCGAGAAGTGCGGAAATTCTTATCACATCGAATACAAGCCCACAAAGGTCGAGGGTATCTGCGACGCATGCGGAGGCAAGGTCGTTCAGAGAGTTGACGACAAGCCCGAGACCGTTATCAGCCGTCTTAAGACCTACCACGAAAAGACCGCTCCCCTCAAGGACTTCTATGCCGCTGAGGGAAAGCTCGTCACCGTTGAGGGTCAGGACGAGATCGCTGAAACTTCAAAGCTGACTCTGGCTGCGATAAAGGGCTGATCTCAGGAAAAGCGTGACAAATAATGATAACAATAAAAAATCCAACAGAGCTTAAGGCTATGCTCAAAGCCGGCGAGCTTGCCGCACAGGCACTCGAACTCGCAGGCAGGAACGCTGTTCCAGGCATCTCAACATGGGAACTGGACAGGATCGTCAACGATTACGTTGTATCTCATGGCGGCTCATCGCCGTGCAAGGGCTATTGCGGATTTCCGGGGCATAACTGCTTCTCTATAAACGAGCAGCTTATCCACGGTATTCCCTCCAAGAAGGTCATTCTGAAAGAGGGAGATATCATTTCCTGTGACATCGTTGCTGAACTCAACGGTTTCATGGGCGATAATACCAAGACCTTCCGTGTAGGAAAGGTATCCGATGAGGCTGACAGGCTTCTCACCGTTACCGAGGAAGCGATGTTCAAGGGCATTGCACAGGCGGTCGCAGGGAACAGGATCGGCGACATCTCCAATGCGATACAGACCCACGTTGAAGAGAACGGGTATGCGATTTGTCGGAAGTATATCGGTCACGGCATAGGACGTGAGATGCATGAGGATCCCGAGGTGCCGAACTTCGGTAGACCCGGCAGAGGTCCTAGGCTGTGCAAGGGTATGACGATCGCCATCGAGCCGATGGTGAACAGCCATTTCCCCGAAGTGAACATTCTCAAGGACGGCTGGACGGTCGTAACGACTGACGGCAGCCTGAGCTGTCACTTTGAAAACACTGTAGCAATAACCGACGGCGAGCCGATCATTCTTACAAGACCGGAGCACTGATGGATATTAAAGCAGGCACTGTTATAATAAGCACCTCGGGGCATGACAAGGGGCGGCTGCTCCTCGTTACGGGTGCGGAAGGCAGGTTCGTGTACCTTGCCGATGGAAAAGAGCGCAGGCTCGCAGCCCCGAAAAAGAAGAACCTGAAACATGTCCGCCCGACCGCCGGGTTCATCGACCCGGGGTCCTTGACGGATAAAAGGCTCAGGACCACACTCCGTGGTTTGGGCCGGAGCATCGCCGAGGAGAGTGAATAGCTTGTCTAAAGAAGATGTATTAGAAGTTGAGGGCGTTATTCTGGAAGCACTGCCCAACGCACAGTTCAAGGTGGAGCTTTCAAACGGTCATAAGATTTTGGCACACATCAGCGGCAAGCTGAGAATGAACTTCATTCGCATACTGCCCGGTGACAAAGTGACCGTTGAAATGTCGCCTTACGACCTGACAAAAGGCAGGATCACATGGCGTGCCAAGTGATCCAGGCAGAGTAAACTATCCTAAAGGAGGGTATTTCAATGAAAGTTAGACCTTCAGTTAAGCCCATGTGCGACAAGTGCAAGGTAATCAAGCGCAAGGGTAAAGTTATGGTTATCTGTGTTGAACCTAAGCACAAGCAGAGACAGGGCTGATAAGCTCTGATCCTATCTTAGAGGAGGAAAAAGTATGGCAAGAATTGCTGGCGTAGACCTGCCCAAGGAAAAGCGTATAGAGATAGGCCTGACCTATGTATACGGCATCGGCAGAAAGTCTGCAAATGATATTCTGGCTAAGGCCGGCGTAAATCCTGACACCCGTGTCAAGGATCTCACCGACGAGGAAGAAGCCAAGATCCGTGAAGTTATCGACCACGGCTACATGGTTGAGGGTGACCTGAGAAGAACTGTTGCCCTGAACATCAAGCGCCTGGTTGAGATCAACTGCTTCCGTGGCACTCGTCATCGCAAGGGTCTTCCCTGCCGTGGTCAGAGAACCAAGACCAACGCTAGAACTCGCAAGGGTCCCAAGAAGACTATTGCTAACAAGAAGAAGTAATCACAGAAAGGTGGTATAATAATGGCAGCAACCAAGGGCAAGCAGGTTGTACGCAGACGCCGTGAGCGCAAGAACGTTGAGAACGGTGCAGCTCATATCCAGTCTACATTCAACAACACAATCGTTACTATTACCGACCTTCAGGGCAACGCTCTTTCATGGGCAAGCGCAGGCGGACTCGGCTTCAGAGGCTCCAGAAAGTCCACTCCTTTCGCAGCTCAGACAGCAGCAGATGTTGCAGCTAAGGCAGCTATGGAACACGGCCTCAAGACTGTTGAGGTTTTCGTTAAGGGCCCCGGCGCAGGTCGTGAGGCAGCTATAAGAGCTCTCCAGGCAGCAGGTCTTGAGGTTAAGCTCATCAAGGACGTTACTCCGATCCCCCACAACGGATGCCGTCCCCCCAAGAGAAGACGTGTTTGATCACTGAACAGAACCGAGCTGTTCGTTTACTCGGCGTCGGCATAGCAGGACCGCTGCAAAGCCGATATTACTATTGAATAACGGAGGAAAATTACAATGGCAGTTAATCGTGACCCGATTTTAAAGAGATGCAGAGCTCTGGATCTCAGCCCCGCAGTTCTGGGCTATGACAAGAAGTCCAACAGAAACCCCAACGGAAACAAGAGAAAGAAGGAATCCGAGTACGCTTCCCAGCTCAAGGAGAAGCAGAAGCTCAAGTTCATCTACGGCGTTCTCGAGAAGCAGTTCTATCACTATTATGAGCTTGCTACAAAGGAAGAGGGTATCGCCGGTGAGAACCTCCTCAAGCTCCTCGAGTCCAGACTCGACAACGTTGTTTTCAGAATGGGTATGGCCTGCACAAGACGTGAAGCACGTCAGCTGGTTTCTCACGGTCATTTCTGTGTGAACGGCAAGAGAGTTGATATCCCCTCCTACAGAGTTAAGGTAGGCGATGTTATCTCCC
>CAKSGA010000007.1 GCA_934454435.1 uncultured Oscillospiraceae bacterium
GGAGCATGGCCTTGTATGCCTGCTTCACGAGAAGCCCTTTGCAGGTATCAACGGTTCCGGTAAGCACGACAACTGGTCCCTGTCCACAGATGACGGCCAGAACCTGCTCGACCCCGGCAAGAGCCCGATGGAGAACGCACAGTTCCTGACTTTCCTGGTTGCTATCATCAAGGCAGTTGACGAGTACTCTGACCTGCTCAGACTCTCCGTAGCTACCGCCGGCAACGACCACAGACTGGGCGCAAACGAGGCACCTCCCGCTATCATCTCCATCTTCCTCGGCGAAGAGCTCGAGAATGTTATCGAGGCTCTTGAAGAGGGCAAGGAGTACACCTCCGGCAGAACGATGTTCAACGTAGGCGTTTCCTCTCTGCCGAACTTCCCGAAGGACACCACCGACAGAAACAGAACCTCTCCGTTCGCATTCACCGGCAACAAGTTCGAGTTCAGAAGCGCAGGCTCCAACCTGAACATCGCCGGACCGAACACCGTTCTGAACACCATCGTTGCAAACTCCCTGACCGAATTCGCAGACGAGCTGGAGAAGGCAGACGACTTCAACTCCGCACTGCATGACCTGCTTGTTAAGAACATCAAGGCTCACAAGAGGATCATCTTCAACGGCAACGGCTATGGCGCTGAGTGGCTGGTAGAGGCTGAGAAGCGTGGACTTCCGAACCTCAAGACCACCGTTGACGCTATCCCTGCGCTTACCGCTGAGAAGAACGTGAATGTATTCACGAAGTTCGGCGTATACAGCGAGGTCGAGCTGCACGCACGTCAGGAGATCAACTACGAGAACTATTCCAAGATCATCAACATAGAAGCGCTGACCACCAGCGACATGGCAAAGACCGAGATCCTGCCGGCAGTTATGAAGTTCGCAAAGGACGTTTGCGACATTGCTGCAAGCAAGAAGGCAGTCGGCGTAGAGCCTACAGTTGAAGTTGCAATGGCTAACAAGGTCAACACACTGACCGTATCCCTCAATGAGAAGATCGACGCACTGAATGCTGCGATCGTAAAGGCTCAGGGCGTGGCTGACTATGCAGAGCAGGCAAGAGTATACTGCGACGAGGTATTCGTAGCAATGCAGAGCCTGAGAGCAGTAGCAGACGAGCTTGAAACCATCGTTGGTGAGGAGTACTGGCCGTTCCCGACATACGATGAGCTTCTGTTCAACGTATGATCCGCAGAAAAGATAGAGTATGCGGCACTGAAATTTGACTTAAAGCGTATTCTCGCTTTAAGATATCCCGCTCCCTTTCCCTTTTTTGGGGGCTGTCTGTTGGCAGCCCCCTTTTTTTCTGTCAGATGGAGAATGTGAAGCATATCAGAAAATCAGTCTGGGAGCGTAGGAATACAGAAAGGAAAAGAGAGCGTATGGATCTTAAAAAGGTTATGGCAGGATCGCTGGCGGTCGCAGTTCTGATGACCGGGTGTGCAGGCAGGAAGCAGGTCTCTTATGGCAATGAAAATGCCACGGACGATGTGTTCTATGCCACGGAGGAGTCCTCTGGCGGCAATGCTTCCGGCAATTCCGAGGAAGCTCTGCTGGCGGTGCTGGGCTGTGATCCTGGCTTCGACCAGATGGAGGAAACGCCGGTGGATGAGTTTGAGTGGGAGGAAGATCAGCACTCTGACGACGCATTGCCCAGCGTAACTGTGACCGGATATAAAGGCACCCGTACATCGGTCAGGATCCCGGAGAAAATAAACGGTATAACGGTTGCGAATGTGCGTCTTCCCAAGAGCGATACTATCGAGCAGCTTGGTATCCCGGCTTCCGTACTGAACATATCCGGCTATTATTTTGATGACGCTGAGGGCAGTACCTGTCCGCAGCTGAAGGAGATACTGGTTTCCCGTGATAGCCGTAATTATTGCAGCATAGACGGTGTTTTGTATTATCTTAATAAGGACCGTATAGACCGTGGGGAATATGCGGATTATGTGATAAATGGCACTCTGAAGCTGGCGTGCGTCCCCGAGGCAAGGGAAAAAGAGCTGACGATCCCGGATAAGACCACATCGGTCAAAAGCTACGCTTTCTGGAGGAGCCACGTGGATTCCGTGGTCCTGCCGGAGTCCGTCACGGAGATAGAAAACTCGGCGTTCGCCTATTCTGAAAACCGGAGTATTGAAGTGCAGGGTACGCTGGAGTCTATTCCGGTAAATGCATTTTACAAATGTGGTGCGGAAAGTATCGTATTTGATAACAGCGTTGGTACAATAGGAGAAGCCACTTTCTTGAATTCAGCCGCCCTGAAAGAGATAGTGATACCCGAGGGCACTACGGAGATCGGCATGCAGGCGTTCTGTGACTGCAGCTCGCTTGAGCGGGTAGTTATTCCGGGATCAGTTGTTTCCATCGGGGATTCAGCTTTCTCTGACTGTATTTCTCTGCGTGAAATTTCGATTGCTGACGGGCTGAAAACCATAGGAAGTAATGTGTTCTATGACTGTACATCGCTGACAAGCATAACGCTTCCGTCAACGCTTGAATCGATCGGGGAGTGGTCTTTTGCCCTGACCGGGATTAGTGAGATCGTGCTTCCTGACGGGCTCAGTGATCTTGACGACCGTGCGTTTATGGTCTCAGATAATCTGAAAGTGTATTATCGTGGAGTCGGGTTCAATCTTATTCCCGATAAGGCAGTCCCGGAGGAGCTCCTCGACCGGATAAACAACCAGACCGCTGTGGAAAACATTGACTGCAATATCCGCAGGGTAGCCGATTGCCTTGTATGGGACGAATATCCCGGTGCAAAGGAGTATTTCCTCCGTTGGGGAGATTCCGGGGAGGATGAATGCCTCTATAACAACTCGGTCAATATTTACTATCACGTTAATGAATCGTTCTCCGACCGTGGAAATGACGTCAATGTTTCTCTATATGTGGTGAAGCCGGATGATACCGAGGAATACGCAGGTGCATTCGTCTATCATGTTGAAGAAAATCCTTATTCCTGGCAGGACGCTCAGGCAGCAGGACTTACTACCCAGGGCAGCTATCACATCAGCAGGGTGTACACAACTCTCATGTGGGACAGATACGAGGGTGGAACCGGTTTTTATTACGTGCAGGGAGATAACTTCAAAGTCAGCTGCTTCGGCAATAGTTGTACCGGGCTGATGGAAGCGATGGAAAAAGACGGGAGCTACCAGTACGGCGACACCTACAGCTTTAACCTGTATGCGCAAGACAGTGATAACTCCTTAGTTTATATGGATACATTCACATTTGAGTATAGTTATACTCCGGCTATGTGATAAAGAAGAGGCAGGCGCAACGCCTGCCTCCATTTTTATTATTCTATCCTGTTCATTGCCCTGTTTCCGAACCTGGAAGAAAGTACCACCGAGCCCACGGCGGCAATCGGCGAGCCGCAGTAGAACACTACCCTCAGAATAGCGATCCCTGCGCTGAGAGAAGCCTTTATCAGCACGGCAGAGCCTGCGGTCATGAGCAGGAGCATTATAATGTAAAGAACATTGGTCGTCTTTGTGCCGAGCCGTATAGCCAGCGGAAAAATCGGGGAAAGCAGGGCGATCTGCAGCAGTCCCATGCAGATCGGCATTGTTATGACCGGCTCCATAGGGACTCCCTGCATAATTCCACGCAGGACGTTGAATACCAGTGAAACCGCCGTCAGAATGCCAACGATGATGCTGGTCGCAGTGATCTTTGCACGGATTATTTCACTTCCCCTGACCGGAAAAGTTCTGACGATACGTGACCAGCCAGAGTTCAAGTCGTCCCCGATGGTATTCAGAACAAACGAAGAAAACAGGCTGATGCAGATATAATCGAGCATTCCATAAAAAAACAGTACCATTATTATCTGCGCATCGCTTTCAATGGCTGAGCCGCCCAGAAAATCTATGAATACAGATGCGACATTAGGCAGCAGCATTATACCCAGCGCAAGAAGTATCTGAAACCTGACGCTGTAAATGTCCTTCAGAATAAGACCTTTCAACAGATGTTCCCCCTTTTCAGTCGACCGAGGATCAGAAGATAAAACAGCAGGTAAATAAGCACCGCCACCGCAAAAAATCCGGCTATGAGCTTCCAGGCTCCGGCGTATCCCAGGAAAATGCTGAAGTCCACATCGCAGCATTCTGTGAAGAGCATCACCGGCAGAACTATTCCGAAACCTACGACCAGTCCCGCAGCCATTCCTGCTTTCTCGGCGCTTCTGAACCTGATCACAAGCGGCATTATCACCCACTGGACGATCCCTGCAAGTACCCCCATCAGAACGTATAGGATGAATATCCGGTCGTCCGGCACCAGAGCATTGTCGGCAAGGCGGAATATAAACGCCATGAGCAGGGCAAGCCCCGTCCCGTAGACTGTCATGACCAGGTTCTTTATAAGCTCTGCGGCGGTGAATTTTCCCGGCGTGACCGCTGCGAGGGTGTAGTTGGCAAAGCAGTTTTTTATGGAGCTTTCAAACTCCCGGTCAAGACCCTCCAGCGCTATGAAGAGAGTGACGACCGGCAGAATTTTGCTGAGCATGCTCAGCACCAGTGCTATCACCAGATACTCCCGGAAGAAAAACGATCCGATTAGCACAAGGGCAGTCGAAGCCCCGAAGCATATCAGGCTGCCGATAATGAATTTGCGGTTGTGCAGCAGGGAAGAATAAAGCATTCCTTTCATGACCTGTCCCCCTCGTCCTTTACATAGTAGACCATCAGTTCATCGATGGAGGGAGTATCCTGGGCGATGTCCGGGTACTTTGTGAAATTCTGCGTCAGCACCTCGTTGGTGAACCTGCCGTTACGCTTTCCGATGATATCCGCCGGGTCTATGAGTGAAAGCTGCTCGTTCGTACATTTAAGGATACGGTGCTGGTCCATCAGCTCGTTGCGTTCCTGGCAGAATTTCAGTCTGCCACGGTGGATAAAGCCTATGTAGTCCGCAATGTGTTCCAGGTCGCTGGTTATGTGGGTGGAGATCAGTATCGAGCGGCTTTCGTCCTGCATGAATTCCAGCAGCATGTCGAGGATCTCAGAACGCATCACCGGGTCAAGTCCCCCGGTGGGCTCGTCCAGTACCAGCAGCTGTGGAGCGTGCGACATTGCCGCAGCTATGCTCAGCCGCATCTGCATTCCCCGGGAGAAGCTGCCGACTTTCTTGTCCAGCGGCAGTCCGAAACGATCTATGTACCCGCTGAACTTAACATCGTTCCAGTTCGGGAATATCCCGACCAGCACCTTTCCGAGCTGTTTCACGGTGAGCTCTTTCGGGAACGGCATTTCATCGAACACCACGCCTATCCTTGACTTGACCTCAGGGCTTAGCCGGGTGGAGTCCTCGCCAAGCACCGTGATGCTTCCGCTGACCGGCCTTAGCAGACCAAGCACCGCCTTTATCAGCGTGGATTTTCCTGCACCGTTCTCGCCGATAAGTCCCATGACCGTACCGCAGGGGACGTCAAGACTTACGTTTTCCAGTGAGAATGACGGGTATCTGCATGTTATGTTCCTTATCTCTATACTGTTTTCCATACCAAAACCTCCATATTTTATAAGCTAAATGCCAACTAAAAACACAGTACTCCCGGGATAAACGGGATCATTCCATGAACAGCCTGAGTATATCCGCAAGCTCGTCGTACTTGATACCGCAGCGCTTTGCAGTGTCCGCCGCCTTTGATAGATGCTGTTCTATCTCCCGGAGCGTCTGTTCCCGCAGCATTTCAGGGTCCTGGGCGGCGACAAAGCTGCCACGCCCCGTGTAGCTCTCTATGAGCTTTTCCTGTTCCAGTATCTCGTAAGCACGTTTGGTCGTGATAACGCTGACCCTTAGATCCTGCGCCAGCGCCCGCATCGATGGGAGCGGCTCACCCTCCTTCAGCTCGCCGGACATTATCTTGGCCTTTATCTGCGAGGCTATCTGGTCGTAGATAGGTACTCCGGCGGAGTTCGATATTATAATATTCATTAGGACTCCTTTGTGAACATTGTGCATATTTGATATACACAATATAACACATCGCCGGAGGTTTGTCAAGGGGTTTTCGCAAAAATCACAAAAAAAGTATTTCTGCATAGAATAAACAAGAGCTTATTGAAAGGAGAACGTGACATGTGCGGGATTGCAGGGCAGATAGGATATGAAGGCGAAATGCGGAGAATGAGCATGGTGATGTCGCAGATGAGTGCTGCAATAGCTCCCCGGGGACCTGACGCTTCGGGGCTGTACGTTGACGACAACGCCTACCTCGTCCACCGCAGGCTGGCGGTAATAGACCTGGACAACGGCTCCCAGCCCATGAGCAGCAGCGGCTGCGTCCTGGTGTACAACGGCGAGCTTTATAACACTGCTGAGCTCCGCCGGGAGCTGGAGCAGGGCGGCGTAGAGTTTGAGGGGCATTCTGACACCGAGGTAGTGCTGCGGTCGTACATAGAGTACGGCGACAGCTGCGTCGAGAGGTTCAACGGGATATTTGCCTTTGCGGTGTGGGACAGCCGCCGGCGGCGGCTTTTCATGGCGAGGGACAGGATAGGCGTCAAACCGCTTTTCTATCATCTTACAGATGATGGTATAGTGTTTGCGAGCGAAATAAAGGCGCTGCTGAAACACCCGTCAGTCCGCCCGGTGATAGACGAAGCGGGCGCTGCGGACGTCATGCTGATAGGACCCGCAAAGCGGGTGGGAAGCGGCGTGTTCCGGGACATCAGCGAGATACCGGCAGCGCACTGTGCGGAGCTCACAGCCGAGGGGTTCACAGTGAAGCGTTACTGGAAGCTCCACGCAGCGGCGCATGCCGAGAGCTTTGAGGAGACCTCGGCGCATGTAAGGGAGCTTATGATCGACTCGGTAAAGCGGCAGCTCGTGAGCGACGTTCCGCTGTGCTGTTTTCTTTCCGGAGGTCTGGACAGCAGCATAATTTCAGCGATAGCTGCCGGGGAGTTCCGCAGGCAGGGGAAGCGGCTCTCCACCTGGTCGATAGACTACAAGGACAATCACAAGAACTTCCATGCCAGCAGTTTCCAGCCTGATGAGGACGCTCCGTGGGTAGTCCGCATGGCGGAGTTCATAGGCTCTGAGCACACGAACGTCGTGCTTGACACGCCGGCGCTGGCGGACGCCCTGGAGAGCTCCACCCGTGCAAGGGACCTGCCCGGAATGGCGGACGTTGACAGTTCGCTGTACCTGTTCTGCGGGGAGATACGGAAGCGTTTCCCGGTGGGGTTATCGGGTGAGTGCGCCGATGAAATTTTCGGTGGCTATCCCTGGTATCACCGCAGGGAGGTGCTGTTCTATGACGGCTTCCCGTGGTCCACGGCGGTGCCGGAGCGTGCCGCACTGATGAAGCGTCCGATGTCCGGCGCAGAAGCCGAGGCATACGTCCGCCGGAGCTACGACAAGTGCATAGAGCAGGCCGAATACCTCGACTCTGACGATCCCACCGACCGCCGCATGCGGGAGATGTTCATGCTGAACCTTGATTATTTTATGGCAACACTTCTTGACCGCAAGGACAGAATGAGCATGGCGCATGGTCTGGAGGTCCGGGTGCCGTTCTGCGATTACCGGATAGTGGAGTACGCCTATAATATCCCCTGGGAGATGAAGGCGTACAAAGGCAGGGAGAAAGGTCTTGTGCGCCACGCCATGACCGGGATACTCCCCGACGACGTACTGTGGCGCAAGAAGAGCCCCTACCCCAAAACGCACAACCCCGACTATCTTGAGCTCCTGAGCGGGCGTCTGCGCAGTGTGCTTGAAAAGGACGACTGCCGCCTGGTAGAGCTGGTCAGCGCAGATAAGGTAAGAGAGCTGCTGGACACTAACGGAGCGAGCTTCACAAAGAACTGGTTCGGGCAGCTTATGACGCTCCCGCAGATATACGCATACCTCCTACAGACAGAATACTGGCTGAGGGAGTATAACGTTGAGATAATATGACAGCCTGGGATAAGTACTTTTTCGACAAGCTGGTGGGCGGGAACAGATTCCCGCCCATCAGTCTGTCGAAAAAGTCATTACGGAAGAAAGTTTGAAAGAAACAGTGGGGGAAAACTCTTGTTTTCCCCCACACCCCTTTAGCGCTTTTTAATCGTAATAGATTTCGCCGTCTGCAAAGGCTAAGCACGAAGTGCGTGCCTAACGGCAGACGAGGGCGCCGCCCTCGACCTGCCAGCCTTTTGCAGTATACGCCGGAAGCGAAGCGTTTTCAAGGCGTATACTGGAGGCTGGACCGAAAACTTTCAGTATGCTACGCAAGTTTTTGATAAGTTTTTCGACAGTCTGGTGGGCGGGAACAAATTCCCGCCCATTTTGTGTTCAAGAAACGCTTGCATTCTTCAGGAATATGTGGTAAAATAAATCAGAGAATTCAGAATGGGAAGGTAGCTATATGGAACAGAGTGAAAACCGCAGAGTATATTTCTGGGACAACTTCAAGGGACTGCTGATTTTCCTTGTGGTGTTCGCACATATTCTGTATGAAACCAACGGCGGGACTGTCATCACACCAGTGCTGGATATCATCTACATATTCCACATGCCGGCGTTCGTGTTTACAACCGGATATCTCAGCAGGAGCCGGCACAGCCGCAGCCGGGAGAGCCTTTTCGGTCTGCTCTCGCTGTACTTCCTGTTCAATGCGGTGATGTGCTTCGTGAACCCCGGCGGAGCGATAACTCAGCTTGTAACGCCGGTGTATTCTTTCTGGTACCTTCTGGCGGTCATTGTATGGCGGGCTGCTGCTGAATGGCTCTCGAAAATACCGCATATCCTCCCGCTTTCCATTGCGGTGGGACTTCTCAGCGGCTTCTTCGGTGATGTCACGAACGTGCTTTCGGTGTCAAGAATTATAGCGTTCCTGCCGTTCTTTATGGCGGGCTATCTCCTTACGCCTGAAGTCGTTTCCAGGGCGCTCCGGGCAAAGCCGTTCCGCCGGGCGGAGTGTACGCTGCTTCTGTGCGTCTGCGTGTTCCTTTCATGGTTCCAGGTCGACCACGGCGCAGCTATAGGCGAAATGATGATGGAGCCCTATAACGGCTCGGGCGGAATGCTCACCCGGGCGGTGATATTCGTTATTGCGGCGCTGTATATACTGGCGTTCATGTTCCTGCTGCCGGACAGAAAGATACCGCTGCTCAGCAGGTTCGGTGAAGGGTCGCTGGCGGTGTTCCTGCTTCACAGGCTCCCCACTATGTGGATAGGCAGGGCGCTGAACGCTCTGCCGCAGTACGCCGTGCTCCTGGTGGACTTTGCGGCTTCCCTGGCGATATGCGTGCTGTTCTCGCTGCCGCCGGTGGTGAAATTCATACGTGCGCTGGCTTCGCTGGGAGCGGAGTTCCTGACCGGCGGATTTGGCAAGACCAGAGACACCAGGCGCCTGGTCTATCGTGCGGTGAGCCTGACCCTTGCGGCTGCTTTCATCGCAGTTCCCTGCATAAGAAGCATTGCGGCGAGTATCAGAACGGCGCAGTCCGAAAGCATGAGCGGCTCCGCTTCTTCCTCCGAGAGCGGCGACATCATATTCCGCAGAATGACGGACGAACAGCAGTCGCAGTTTGACGGCTGCTACAGGCTGCTGTTCACCGGGGACCTACTGCTTCTGGAGGACCAGGTGAAGCTCGGCAGACAGCCGGACGGGAGCTATGATTTCAGCGGCATATTCGACCCGACCCGGGAGTTCATCAGCTCTGCGGACCTTGCCATAGGCATATTCGAGGGACCCGCAGCGGGGGAGGAGGCGGGCTACTCCACCAGCAATTACGATGACGGAAAGACGGTCTGCCTGAACTATCCTGACGAATTCGCCGCAGCGATAAAGGACGCCGGGTTCGACCTTGTCACCACAGCGAACAACCACCTGCTTGACAAGGGAGAAGCCGGTGCGCTCCGCACGCTGGAAGTCCTGGAAAAGGCCGGGCTTGACAGCACGGGAAGCTACCGCAGCGCAGAGGACAAGTCCGCACGGCGAGTTAAGCTGATAGAGAGCGGAGGTATGCGGTTCGCCGTCCTGAGCTACACCTACGGCTCCAATGGCCATGACGAGAGCGAGTTCATCGGTGGGGGCAGGTATTCCTACCTTACAAGCGGGCTCGCCGACCCGGCGGGGGCAAATTTCGAGCAGGCGAAAAAGGAGGTCAGCGCTGATTTTGAGCTTGCGAAGTCAATGCAGCCGGATCTTATCGTGGTCCTGCCGCATATGGGGACGCAGTTCCTGGACGCTCCCGACAGTTACCAGAACACCTGGAACGAGTTTTTCCGGGAGCAGGGCGCAGACATTATCCTGAGCGACCACACGCATTCGGTGCAGCCGGTGGAGTTCTCCGGCGGGAAAGTCACGGTGAACTGCCCGGGCAATTTCATGAACATCTACAGGGAATACAACGGCGACTGCTCGATAATCACCGAGGTCTATATCGACCGCACAACAAAGAAGCCGGTCGGCGTGTCGGTCATACCCATGTGGATATATGCGGAGAACGGCGGTAATTATCGTCCAGTACCAATTGCGCAGCTTGTTCAGGACAGTTCGCTTTCAACGGACGACCTGGAACGGGTGAAGCAGGTCTGGACGCACATCACCGGGGTCGTGCTCGGGGAGGAAGTGCCGTTCTCAATGGTGACGGAGCGCTGTTATATGGACGAACAGGGTTATCTCGCCCCGCCTGCGGAGCAGCTCGGAATAACGCCGGAGCTGGAGCAGACGCCGCTGTATGAGCTCCTGACGAGTGCGGAGTCTGTAAGGTTCGTTGGGGACAGCGTGACCCACGGCACGAAAAACGGCGGCTACGGCTGGTACGAGCCGCTGAGCGGCCTGGTGAGTGATCTCCGGGTCACTGCAAAGGGCGGCGCAACGACCCGCTCCATTCTGGGGGAGGTCCCGGCGGATAGCTCGCTGTACGTGACGGCAATAGGCACGAATGACGTCCGCTACCGTGACGAGGAGCTCTGTGCAATGACTGCGGAGGAGTACATCTCCCAGATAGACGGCTTTGTAAAGCGCATACGGTCGGAGCAGCCGGAGGCGGAATTTGCGTTCATAGCGCCCTGGTGCGCCCTTGAAAACGACGAGGTATGCAGGCTGTCCGCTGCGGAGCGTGACCGCATGCTGGGTGAGTATTCATCGGCGCTGAAGGAATATTGCAGCCGGAATGGCTTTGTTTACAGCGACCCGAACCCGGAGCTCACACGGGTGTTCAGCCTGGAGGTCCAGACGGAATACCTGCTGGACTGGATACACCCGAACAGCACAAAGGGCATAAAACTGTACAGCGAAGCGGTCCTGAGGGCTTCCGTAAGTGTCGGTTGACATACCGGGAAAACCGTGATATAATCAGAACGGGAGCTGTACAGCTCCCGTAGTCAGCGAAAGGAGATATCACATGACAGAAGCAATAAAGAATATGATGACACGTACCAGTGTAAAATCCTACAAGCCGGAAATGCCGCCGCAGGAGATGATCGACGATATCATCGAGGCAGGAAAGTCCGCCCCGACAGGCATGAACCGCCAGTCCCCGATAATCATTGAGGTGACTGACAAGGCGACCCGTGACATGCTTTCAGAGCTGAACGCAGGGGTGATGGGAGCAAAGACTGACCCGTTCTATGGTGCACCGGTGGTGCTGGTAGTCCTTGCGGATAAGAGCGTTGGAACGTATCTTTATGACGGCAGCCTTGTTATGGGAAATCTGTTGAACGCTGCGCATTCGGCAGGGCTCGGCGCATGCTGGATACACCGTGCCAAGGAGGTTTTCCAGACCCCGCAGGGACAGGCTCTGCTTGAAAAGCTGGGAATAACCGGCGATTATGAGGGAATAGGCAACTGCGTGATCGGCTATCCCGCCGGAGAAGTTCCCGCCCCGAAGCCCCGCAAGGAGAACTGGGTGTATAAGGTCTGAAACGAATGGAACAACAAAATCCCCGGCATGACCGGGGATTTTGTTTCAGACTGTCGAAAAAGTCGTTTTTGCCCGCAAAGCCAGCGGTATTGCTCTAAGATATCAGCAGCACCGCAACGGCTCTTGCGTATCATGCCGGACTTCACGTCCGACATCAGCCGCTGAAAATCCGGACGACCGGTGTTCTTCCTGCTGTGATCCAGGCGATGTACACTGATACGTCCGTTTCGCCTTTTCTGAGTTCTGCACGGTACTCCTTGCTCCTGGGTTTCAATGCTGATACTGTCATTTTTGTTCACCGGCTGCTATTTACAACATTTCGTTCTGATCGCTTTGTTTTTTACAGAACGATCTTCTTGTCAAGCCACCTTGTGAACCTCTCACGGACTGCTTTGTCCGGGTTCTGATACCAGCCATCCGAGAACGTATATCTCCTGCCGGAAATTATGAGAACTGCGCCGGAATAGCTCCGGCCGTCGCTGTCGCTGAACGACCCGGTAGCCCTGGCGGTTATATCATCAAGTATCGGGAAATCGCAGTGGAAGTTCTCGCTGCAAAAGGCCCGGTCGGCAAGCTGCCTGAGATCCTCCGGACTTAACCTGTTCATACATACGGACATAAGCTTTGCCGCTGAATCTGCGGCCTCGATATTTCTGCGCACATGCTCCGGGTCTGCCGGTCTGCGGCGTGATACCGTGGGGATCTCCGCTTCCGGCTCTCCCGACTGGCTGTTGCGGAATATTATGTACTGCTTCAGTGCTGCCCTCAGCGTGGCGGTGCCGTTATAGACATCTCCGCTGATCGGCACATTGTGCCTTGTCGGCAGGTCCCTGAACTCATCGTCCCTTGAATATTTCAGCCGGGACATGAGCTCACGGCATCTGTCACGCTCATAGTGGACGTCAAGGTCGCCCTCATATTTACAGATACGCAGGCAGTTTTTCAGCCTTGACCCGGCGGAATTGTCCTTCATTCCGTTCTGAGTCAGCCAGCTCACGAATTCCTTTTCTCTCATGGATTACCTCCGCTGTGTTCCTGCCCGCCGGAAAGCGAGGTGAACTCTGATTTAACATACTATTAGTATAGCACATCGGGAACGATTTGCCAATACCTTTTTCAAACAAAAACGGCTGAACCGTTCAGGCACAGCCGTTTTATATCTGGTGAGATCAGGCGGACTTTTTCTTTTTATCGAGAACAACGCCGAGTATCGCACAGATCAGTGCAATTCCCCAGCAGCCATAGTTTATGACCCCTGTGATCGTGGCTTTCGCAGCCGGGTTCGTCATAATGATGAGCCTGGATACGGCGCTGGGATAACTGACTGCATTCCCGGCGTGGCTGACCTTACAAAACGAACCCGGACAGTTTATTGGACTGCCCGGGCGTTGTATTTACAGGTCGTTTCTGAGGAGCGGCGTCATGCTCTTCATGCATATCGCCAGCGTTGATCCGTTGTGCAGCAGCGCTGAAACTGACGGCGTTATCACACCGAAGAAGCCCAGTGCGATGAGAGCCGTATTGAAGCTCAGGATAAATCTGTAGTTCGAGTTTATCCTCTGCATGAGCAGTTCGCTGAGTCTGCGCAGCACTGCGAGTTCAGTGAGCTCTGCCCCCCGGAGGGTGATGTCCGCTGTTTCCTTTGCGATGTCTGAAGCGTCGCTCATTGCGACAGAAACATCAGCCGCAGCGAGAGCGGGTGCGTCGTTTATGCCATCGCCGACCATGATCACGCAGTGACCATCGGCTTTCAGCTTTTCGATGTGGCTGTGCTTGTCCTCGGGAAGCACCTGGGCGTGGACCTCGGTGATGCCGAGCTGCTCTGCGATCAGATTTGCTGCGGAGCTGCTGTCGCCGGTGAGCATGACTACATTTGTGATACCGCTTTTCTTCATCAGCTCGACCGCATAAGCAGCTTCGCTGCGGGGCGGGTCGTTGATGCATAGCACGCCTGCGAGCTGACCGCCTATGGCAAGGTATATAACTGAGGAAGCGCCGGAGTTCTCGTCTATGTGAGCCTGCTGTTCTTCGCTGATGGAAACTCCCTCGTCCTCGCATACGAAGTGTCGGCTGCCTATAACGGCACGCTGGTCGTGTAAGGTCGTTGCGATACCGTGGGCAACGATGTACTTTACCTCGGCGTGTTCCTCTGCGTGAATGACTCCACGCTGTTCTGCGCCCTTTACTATCGCCCTTGCCATGCTGTGCGGGAAGTGTTCCTCTATGCAGGCTGCAGTCCGCAGGACTTCCTCCTCGGAGTAACCGGCGAACGGAATGACCTTTGCGAGCACAGGTTCGGCGTTTGTGAGGGTGCCTGTCTTGTCGAACACGATGGTATCTGCTGCTGCAAAGGCTTCGAGATACTTTCCGCCCTTGATCGTGATATTGTGATCAGCCGCTTCACGTATCGCAGAAATCACCGAGATAGGCGTAGACAGCTTGATGGCACAGGAATAATCCACCATAAGCAGCGAAACTGCCCTGGTGACGTTACCAGTGAACAGCAGCGTCAGTCCGAAGCCAAGGAAGCTGAACGGAACTATACCGTCCGCAAGCCTTTCCGCACGGCTCTGAATGCCCGCCTTGAGGTTCTCAGAGTTGTCGATGAGCTCTATGATCTTCTGTATCTTGGTGTCGGAGCTTACCGCCCTGACTCTTACGACCACTGAGCCCTCTTCAACGACCGTTCCGGCAAATACGGTATCATCAGCGGACTTCATCACAGCCAGCGGTTCGCCGGTCATGGAAGCCTCGTTGATGTAAGCCTCGCCCTCGGTTATTTCGCCGTCAACGGGGATAACGCTGCCGGTACGAATGCGTATCCTGTCGCCGATCTTAAGGTCGCCTATGGGTATAAGGACGTCCTCGTCGCCGTTTGCGAGCCAGACCTTATCCGTCTTGATAGCAAGGCTCGAGGTCAGCACAGCCCTGGTGCGTGCGTGGGTGTAGTCCTCCAGCAGTGAAGATACGGAGAGCAGCAGCATGATAGTCTGTGCAGTCTTGAAGTTCCGCTGGGCAAGACATGCGGTGATGGAAGCGGCGTCCAGCACCTCCACGGTTAGCCTGCCCTGAGCCAGCTCAGAGAGTCCCCTGAGAATGTACTTTGCGCCCTTGTATATCGCAAGGAACGGACGTATCGGTGCCGGAATTATCAGCTTCTTGACATAGTGAGCCACGATAAGTTTCGTGAGATCCTTCTTGAATTTCTCGTCTATCTCCTTTGTGGAGGTGTCCCCGGGAAGCGGGGTGAGGGTGCGGAAATCCAGGCTTTCTATGAAACTGATGACATCGCTGCGGTGATCCTTCTTGTAGTAAATGAGCAGACCGCCGTTGGCATAGTGGACCTCTGCAGCCTTTACAAAAAAGTTACCCTCGGCTAACTCTTGTATACAGCTTTCGAGATTTTTTTCAAATGCATAACCACCGAAGCGCACACGGATACGCCCGGGGTTATCCGATATGATCGAGTAACGCATCACTCATCGCTTTCTTCTTTCAGACCAGCCTGCTCTCTTGCCTCATAGCAGAGATCCTGAGCCTCGTCCTTCATGTTCTGGAAAGCGGTCTTTGCGTCGCTGGTGAACTTCATGCCCTTGGCAAGACCAGTAACTGCAAGCTGTCTTGTCTTTTTGGCAGTGATGATCTTCTTGCCGACGATAACGCCTGCTGCACCTGCTGCAACCAGCCAGAATTTTTCGTTTTTGAAGATGTTTTTCATGATTATTGTCCTCCTGTGTTTTTTCAGGGTCTGTATGAACTCTGTTAAGAAGATTATATCCCTTTTGCGGTAAATTGTCAAGAATATTTTTTTGTGTCCCTGGGGTCAACTTTTGTTGACAATATACAAAAAGTGTGAAGTGGTTCATGCCCATTGTCTGACCTTCACACAGTACGCCCTGAGCCGTGATTGACATGTGGCAGGAGCCACATACAGTCGAGATGAACGCTTTCTCTTTCCGTCCCGGCATAAGCCCAGAGGTAAGTAATATGGCTGATTATAATGTGGTGTATGTTGGGTTCATGTGTGGAGTTACGTTGCGCCGACCATCACCAACACGTTCCCGGAGAGCTAAGATTTCTCCGGAAAGACGGTTGTTCTGTTTGCGGCCTCCGGCAGCGGCTTTGGCAAAACGGCAAGTGCGCAGAAAGGAAGTGCGAGCGCTTCCGCAAAGCTGGCAGAGGATCCTGTGTTCAGGGACGGATTGTTTAATTACGGGAATGAAGCATATACATCAAAGCGTTGACTATAGCGGCGGCAACATTGCTTCCGCCCTTTCTTCCCCGGGCAACGATATACGGTACCCCGCTGTTCATTATGAGCTCCTTGGACTGCACCACGTTCACGAACCCCACCGGAACCCCTATCACGAATGCAGGCGAAAAATCCCCGGCGGTGATGTGCTCATACAGCCGTATAAGTGCAGTCGGGGCGTTTCCGCAGGCGAATATCACGGGCTTGCCGAGTTTTGCAGCACGGTCAACGGAGGCGGAAGCCCGGGTAGTTCCGTGTTCCTTTGCGGCAGCGGCGGTTTCGGGGTCGGACATGAAGCACAGGACCTCGCAGCCCAGCTTGTTCAGTGCCGATTTGTTTATCCCGGCTTTCGCCATGTTGGTATCGGTTACGATCACAGCGCCGTTTTTCAGCAGTTCGAGCGCAGTATCGACTGCGTTTTCAGAAAAACACAGATTATCAGCATAGTCAAAATCGGCCGTGGTGTGTATCACACGGTACAGTATCGGTTTTATCTTTTCGTGGAATTCCCTGTCGCCAAGCTCGCTTTCGATTATCTCAAAGCTGCGGCGCTCGATGTCCTCCGGAAGAACGTATTCGATGTTCAAAACTCTATCCCCCTGCGTGCGTTTATTCCCTTTTCGTAAGGGTGCTTCACGCATTTTATTTCACTGACGTAGTCCGCTGAATTCACAAATAACTCGGCAGGACTGCGACCGGTGATTATCAATTCGGCGCTGCCGGGCTTTTCAGTGAGGAATTTCTCGGCTTCCTCCCGGTCGAGAAGCCCGTGCTTGTATGCAGCGTTGAATTCGTCAATGATGAGCATGTCCACCTCGCCTGAGCGGACCAGCGAATAGCCTTTTTCGAGCAGTGTATTATGACATGCAGTAATGCTCATTTTGTCCTCGTCAGACATGTTCCAGACGAAGCCGTAATTCCTGTCGCAGCGCTCCAGAGTTATCCCCGGAATGCTGCGCAGCACGGAGACCTCAGCGCTGTCCGAGCCTTTCAGGAGCTGAATGATATGTACACGCATTCCGGCGCCCGCAGCCCTCACGGCAAGCCCGACAGCAGCGGTGGTCTTGCCCTTGCCGTCCCCGCAGTAAATATGCAGAAGTCCCATTATATTCCCTCCCTGATTATTCTGTATATAAGTTCCATATCAAGACTTTCCCGGACGGAAGCCGCCAGCAGGTCGTACTGTGCCTGCTTGTATGCGTTTCTGTCGATAGTTTCGCCGGTGTATTCCAGTCCCTTTCGCCGGAAAAGCTCGTTTACCAATCTGCCGCTGACCTCTACGCTGTCAAAGATACCATGGATATAGCACCCGCAGACGTTCCCGGAAAAGGCTCCGTCACCGGTGGAAAGCAGCGACGCTCCTGCCTTTTCCGTACGGCCCATGTGTATCTCATAGCCGTTGAATTCCGCCCCGGAAAGGAACGAATATGCACCGGTCATATCCGAAAAACTGCCGGAGGTACGCAGGCGGCGCTTTTCTGATGTGAATACTGTTTTTGCCGGAAGAAGCTCCAGTCCACGTATCCCGCCGCCTCCCTCGGAGCATTCCGGGTCGGAGATCACGCTGCCGAGAAGCTGGTATCCGCCGCATATCCCGAATATCAGGATATCCGCCGCAGCCGCCTTTTTCAGTGCTGCTTCCAGTCCGCTTTCCCTCAGCCACTTCATGTCGGAGATGGTGCTTTTCGTGCCGGGGAGGATTATCAGGTCGGGAGTGCCGAGCTGCTCCGGTTTTGTAACATAGCGCACGGAAACCCCGCTGAACTGCGAAAAAACGTCAAAGTCGGTGAAATTCGATATCCTGGGCAGACGTATCACGGCGATGTCCACCAGTCCCGCCGTGCGGTTTTCCAGTTTCTCTGATAGGCTGTCCTCGTCCTCTATGTCGCAGTTCACGTAGGGGACCACCCCGGCGACCGGCTTTCCGCTGCGCTGTTCGAGTATCTCCACCCCGCTGCGGAATATGCTCCTGTCGCCCCGGAACTTGTTGACGATGAGCGCCTTTATCATGTCCTGTTCGGAGGGCTCCAGCAGCTTCACTGTACCGATGAGCTGTGCAAAAACGCCGCCCCGGTCGATATCTCCTGTCAGCAGCACCGGGGCTCCTGCCAGACGTGCCATGCCCATATTCACGATGTCGTCCGCCTTGAGGTTAAGCTCCGCAGGGCTTCCTGCGCCCTCGATGACAATTATGTCGTGCTGAGCGGATAGTGTGTTGTAGGCGTCCATTATCTGCGGGATAAACTCACGCTTGCGCCGGAAATACTCCATCGCACGCATGTTCCCGACCACCTCGCCGTTGACTATCACCTGCGAGCCCACATCGCTTGTGGGTTTCAGAAGTATCGGGTTCATCAGGACTGACGGCTCAATTCCAGCCGCTTCTGCCTGCATGACCTGCGCCCTGCCCATTTCCAGACCGTCCGCAGTGATGTATGAATTCAGCGCCATGTTCTGCGACTTGAACGGTGCTACAGAGTACCCGTCCTGTATGAATATCCTGCACAGCGCAGCCGCAATAAGGCTTTTTCCTGCGTTGGACATCGTGCCCTGGATCATTATCGGCTTAGCCATGAAGCACCTCCCTGAGCGCCGCAAGAAGCAGCTCGTTTTCCTCCCTGAGTCTTACCGCCGTGCGGAACCACCCCTTGCCCAGACCATCGTAATTGTCACAGTTCCTTATTGCAATGCCGTGCTCCTGCAGCAGCTCGTCAAGGGGGAATTCACAGTAAAACAGAATAAAGTTCGCTTCTGACGGAATGACCTCCAGTCCCAGCGACCTCAGCCCGGCGCAAAGATAGCTTCGTTCGGAGCTTATTATCCCGACAGTCCTTTCAACATACCCGTCCACCCGCAGCGCTGCGATTCCGGCTGCCTGAGCCGGTATTGAAACGCTCCACGCCTGACCAGCCCCCAGAACCATGGCGGCGGTTTCCTCGCTGCCGAAAAGCGCATAACCAAGCCGTATTCCGGGCATGGCATATATCTTTGTGAACGCTTTGAGGATAGCAGATCTCTCATTGAGTATTGGCTTTGCAGAAAGGGTATTTCCGCCCTCAACGAAATCCAGAAAACATTCGTCAATGACCAGGAACGTTCCGGTTTCAAGGCACCTTTCTGATATTTGCCGCAGGAGCTCAGCAGGTAGGGTGAGCCCGGTGGGATTGTTCGGCGAGCACAGGAACAGAATGTCAGTTCCCGGCGTGATATCATGGAAGATATCGGCGGTCAGCGCAAATCCGTTTTCGTACCTGAGAAAGTGCTTCCGGACAGTGCAGCCGTGTTCTGTAAGAGCCTTTTCGTACTCGCTGAATGTCGGGGCGCAGAGCAGGGCGGCGTGCGGTCTGAGCGCCGAAACTATCCGGTAAATGAGGTCGGCGGCGCCGTTTCCGCAAACTATTTTCCGGGCGGGGAATTTTTCATGCTCCGATATTGCGCTGACCAGCTCCCGGCATTCGGGGTCGGGGTAGTTTTCGCAGCGCCTCAGCGCTTCTGATATCCCGCTGAGCACCGGGTCCGGGATCCCCAGGGGATTGATGTTCGCAGAAAAATCATGTCTTATATGGCGGGAATAAATATCGCCGCCGTGAACCTGTGCCGTCACATTATCACCTCGCATAAAACCGCCCGCAGAGCCATGCTGATGATCAGCATGAGCAGGGAGGTGCAGTACATCAGCCGATTTGCACGGCGTATGTCCGCATTCCCGATCTCACGGATATTGTCGCCGATAAACGGCTTTTTGTGGAGCTCCCCGAAATAATATGCGTCCCCGGCGAGCCGGATGTCAAGAGCCCCGGCGCATACGGACTCAGTCTGAGCAGAGTTCGGACTGGCGTGATTGCGGCGGTCACGGCGCCATATTTTCCATGCATTTTTCATGTCCAGGCGGGTAATTCCGGCGGAAACGATCATCAGCAGGGCAGTCAGCCGTGACGGGATATAATTCAGTACATCGTCCAGCTTAGCCGCAAATCTTCCGATATAAAGATACTTTTCACTGGTGTAGCCGATCATGGAATCCATCGTGTTCGCCGCCTTGTAGAAAAAGCCCAGGGGAGCGCCGCCAAGTCCCATGTACAGCATGGGCGCAGTTACTCCGTCGGAGGTGTTTTCTGCGACGGTTTCCACCGCAGCCCGGATTATTCCGTTCCTGTCGAGTACCTCCGTATCCCTGCCGACTATCATGGAAACGGCTTTCCGGGCTTTTTCAGTGTCGTTCTCAAGGATCGCACGATACACTTTCATGCTTTCGTTTCGCAGACAGCGTGCCGCCAGCATGTAGTAGCACAGAATGCTCTCCGCCGCTGCGCCGAGCCAGACATTCACGTGATAGCAGAGAATAAGCAGCCCCAGCGGGAGCACCGCAGAAATCAGCAGAACTATCACCGCAAGCAGTGCACCGCCGAAAATCAGGTGATCGCCAAAAGAGCGGCGCACCCATTTTTCCAGTGCGGAGATCAGCCTCCCGATTAGCCGTATCGGGTGCGGCAGCGAATATGGGTCGCCGAGTATGCAGTCCAGCAGAAATCCGGCTGCAAGCGGAAGAACAGCAATTAATATTTTCATTTTATCTCCGAAATGAGGGTAAGCTCAGTATTTTTCAGTTCAGTGGAAAAGCCGCAGCCGTTGGCACACTGCCAGTCGAAATAGCTGCGTTTCGGCTGTGCGAAGCGCTCCATTACCGACATTATCGTGCCGCCGTGGACAACGAATGTCAGCTGGTCTGCGGTCATATTTTCATTCACCGCCCGTAGGAATTCATCGCAGCAGCGTCTGCGAAAATCCCCGGGAGCTTCGCCGCCGGGGAACGGAAGTGTTCCGCCGCTGTCGATCCAGCGCTGATAGTCGGCACTGCTGCTTAGATCACGGTAGTTCTTCCCCTCAAAATCGCCGAAGTCACACTCGCACAGCCCCGGATAAATGATCGGTTTTTTGCCCGGAAACAGCACCTGTGCAGTCTGAATGCAGCGCTTCATCGGACTGCATATCAGCACGCCGCATTCTGGGTATGTCCTGCCGTTCAGCGTGGAGATACCCTCGGGACACAAGGGCTCATCGGTCCTGCCGATGTAGCGTTTTTCGAGATTTCCGGCGGTCATTCCGTGGCGTATCAGGTCAATTCTCACGGGAGTTCCCCCTTTATTATGGTCGGGACACCACAGCACATTCTGATCACGGCGCTGGAATGTCCGGCGATGGCGCAGCAGGCACGTCCGTTCTCCTCACGCCATATGCGTTCGGACTTTTCCATCGGGATTATACCGCTGCCTATCTCGTTTGTTATAATGATGATATCCGGATTTTTCGAGTACAACTTTTCTGCAAGCTCAGTGCCGCCTGAAGTCCCGAACCGCCTGACGAAAAGCTGAAAGTTCCTCATTGCACGGCAGGAATATGCCTGCTCCGGAGAACATTCAGCGCCGTCCAGGATATCAGTTTCACTGAGGGAAAATCTGCGCATTGCAAAGTCCATTTTTCCGGAGTATGCTCCGCCTGTTATCAGTATCATAAAACCTCCTGAAAGTGCTTCAGAATAAGCTCCGCCAGCACCGCAGAACCGAGCTCTGAAAGCTCGCATATCTGCAGAAAATGACCCTCCGTATCGCCGGTTATCCCGCCGAATATCCTGTAAGAGGAAATGCGGTAGTAAATCAGCGAGAGTACAGCCGCTGCCATCGCCGCAGCTCCGCAGACAGGACTTGCAAGCAGCATTCCTGCGGCGGCAGCGCACGCCTCAGCGATAAGGATAACGACAGAATTGCGGCGGTGAGCAGGCTTTACGAAGCTCTGCAAAGTCCCGTCCTTTTTGGCGCATCTGAACGTCACCGCCGCCAGTCCGCTGAACGCCCGGGAAAGGACGTACCCGCAGGTGGGGACCAGCGCCGCACGTATCCCGTCAAGCTCCGTGAACAGCCCGAACTGCATCAGAAAATACAGTATCGTGTAGATAACGGCGAACGAGCCGACATGCGGGTCGCTCATTATTTCGAGCTTTCTTTCCCGTGGTGCATATGACGACTTTGCGTCGGTGACGTCGCAGAAGCCGTCAGCATGAATCCCTCCGGTGACGGCAACCGGAATTACACAGCATACCGCAGCATAAAGCCATTCTCCGGCGTTCAGAAGTCCGCAGAGGTAAGTCCACAGGACCGTAAGACTGCCTGTGACCGCCCCCACGAAAGGGAACAGCGCCAGCGAATAACGGCGGTTTTCTTCTTTCCATTCCACCTGCGGCATTGGTATGCGGGAATACATGGTGAATGCACAGACAAGCGATTTCAGCAGGGTCATTGCAGCGCTCCCTTCAATAACAGCGGAATGCCGCAGACGCATTCTATGACCGTGTCCGCAAGCTCCGCTGCGGCGGAATTCAGCCGGCTCATTATGCGGATATAATCCATTGTTTCAGCGGCGTATTCGATCCCATCGGCAGCGACTTCATTGGTAACTATCACGAGCCTTTCCACCTGACCGGAAAGCCGCTCTATACCGTGGAGTATCGTTTCAGAGGGGTCTGTTATGCCACCAGGGGTGAACATTTCGTTTGCGCAGAGGGTCGTCAGGCATTCCAGCAGGGCACAGCGGGGAACAGCGTTGTCCGGCAGTTCCAGGCCTTCGATGTCATGCGGGCGCTCTATCGTCTGAAAACCCTTTCCACGGCGCATTTCACGGTGCCTGGCTATCGCCCGCTGAGCCTCCTCGCCGTATGGCTCCATTGACGCAATGTAAAATTTATTCCCCGGGAAGTCATTCAGCAGGCCCTCTGCAACGGAGGATTTACCGCATTTCGAGCCCCCGGTTATCAGTATCGTCATGTGAATTCCCTGTACCTTTCCATGTTCATATCTCCGAAGCTGTGGGCGCCGTTGTACACCGCAAGAGCGCCGTCCAGAAGCGGCAGCAGAAGCACTCCGCCGGTCCCCTCGCCGAGATGGAAGCCTGCGTTTATCGGGGCCCTGAGCCCCAGCTTTTCCAGCAGGAGCCCTCCCGCCGGCTCGCTTGAAACGTGCGACGGCAGCATGAAGTCCCGGCAGCCGGGGTTCGCCATATCCGCAAGGAGCGCAGAAACTCCGGATATCACGCCGTCGATCACCACGGGTATCCCGCATTCCGCCCCGCCCAGAAACAGCCCGGTCATTCCTGCGATATCATACCCGCCGAGCTTTGAAAGCAGGTCGAAAGGGTCGTTTTTTTGAGGGCGGTTGACTTCAATCGCACGCTTTATCACACTGATTTTTCTGGAAAGTCCGTTGATGTCAAGTCCGGCGCCCCTACCTGCTGCCTGCTCGGGAGGTATTCCAAGGACGACAGAAGCGATAGCGGCCGAGGTCGTTGTATTTCCTATGCCCATTTCGCCGGTTATGATGATATCCGTGCTGCTTTGCGACAGTTCCCGGGCGAGCTGTATTCCTGCGTTGACCGCATTTTCAGCCTGCGAGCGGGACATTGCAGGTCCTGCGGCGATGTTCCCGGTCCCGTATGCGATCTTTCGGTTCAGAATGCGCTTGTCGTCAACGTCGGTATTCATGCCGATGTCCACCGGTATGACACCGGCTCTGAACTGTTCTGCAAGCAGGTTGACGCTTGATCTTCCCCGGGCTGTTTCAAGGGCAACGGCAGCCGTTACGCTGCTGTCGGACTGGCTCACGCCCTCGGACACAACGCCGTTGTCTGCGCACATTACCACCGCTGTTCTGCGGTCCAGTGAGAAATCGGGAGTGCCGCACATTCCTGCGATTTTTGATATCATATCCTCCAGAACGCCCAGCCCGCCAAGGGGCTTTGCAATGCTGTTCCAGCGGAGTCTGGCAGCGTTTTCGGCAGCCTTGTCAAATCTCATTTTTACCTCCGAATTCCGCACATGCATTAATGAAGTTTTCTGCAATCGTTATATCTGCGTAGAAATACAGATGGGGAAATCCCGCATACATCGAGCCGGAAGCGTGAATGCAGTCCCAGCGCTTTCCGGTGCTCTCCCTGACGGCTGTGAAGCCGCTTCCGCAGTTTTCGCTGTCCCAGTAGTGGAATTCATGCGCCGGGATAACCCCGCCGTTTTTGCAGAGCAGATTATCCGTGTTTGCGTGCAGCTTAACATAGCCGAACCGCTGCAGCTTCGGAGTTGAAAATGAGCTCCCGGGTATTACGCCGACCATTGGATAATCTTTCCCGTCCCCGATGATGAGTTTTTCGTGCAGGTACATAAATCCGCCGCACTCAGCGATGACAGGAATTCCGTTCAGAATACATTCCCTGACGGAATAAAGCATGCTGCGATTTTGCGAGAGCCTTTCTGCGAACAGTTCGGGATAGCCGCCGCATAGTATCAGACCATCGGCGCCCGCCGGAATACTGCTGTCATTCAGCGGCGAGAAATACTGTAATTCAGCGCCCAGACGCTCCAGAAGCAGCATGTTGTCACGGTATAAAAACGAAAATGCAGAGTCCCTTGCGACTGCGATCCTGATACGCTTTTCCCGGGGCGCAGGGAGTTCCGCAAGGTCGGAAAGCGGAGGCGTTTCCGCAAGCGCCAGCAGGCGGTCGATGTTGATGAACTGTTCGGCTTTTTCAGCCAGGAGCTGAGTTTTCCGCTTCAGGTCCGCTACGCCGTCAGGGGTCACAAGACCCAGCCTGCGGCTTTCCAGCGCAGCTTCCGGGCAAGAGGGGAGGTACCCGAGAAATTCAGTGCGGTTTTCTTCGCACAGCGCTTTCACCTCCGCAGCGAGCTGCGCAGGAAGTCTGTTGAATATGAACCCGGCGATTTTGTTCGGCTTCCGGAAGTTCAGAAAGCCGCCCATCACTGCACCTATAGAGGTGCTCATTCCCTTGCAGTCAACGACTATGACAGCAGGGCAGTCTGTGTCCAGTGAAAGTGCATGGGAGCTTGCCTTGCCGCATACCCCGTCATAAAACCCCATCACACCCTCTATTACGGAAATGTCAGCACCTGCGCTGTTTTCTGCGAGAAGCCTCCGCAGCATTTTTCCGCTGCAGAAGTACCCGTCCAGGTTGTGTGAATTCGTGCCGATAACGCTTTCGTGGAACAGCGGGTCGATATAGTCGGGACCGCATTTGAACGAAGCGACCTGCATTCCCCGGTTCACCAGAGCCTGAAGAACTGCGCATACAACGGTGGTTTTCCCGCAGCCGCTGTGGGTCCCTGCGATCATGAATCTGCGCATGCATCAGCTCCTTTGATGATGAAAACCGGGTTCTCGGCGGACAGCATTGTGTGGCTGCCGGCCTTGTGTGTGCGGGTCACGGCTATCTGAGTTATTTCGGGGACTATTTCGTATTCTGAAAACGCTTCGGTGGCTTCGTGGAGCGTTTCAAGGGACACGGCGGTCACCAAGATAGCTGCCGCCGGATTTTTAACGAGAGCCGCAGCGATGATACCCCGCAGAGCTCCTCCCGAACCGCCTGCGAACACCTTGTCCGGTGCGGGAAATCCCGCCGTATCACCCGGCGCAGAGCCGCAGAAAACGTTGATGTTGTCGCAGTGGAATTTCACCGCATTCTGCCTTGTGAGCGCCGCCGCTTCCGGCTTGATATCTATAGAAAATACCGAGCCGCAGTGGCATTGCAGAGCCATTTCAACGGATACGGAGCCAGTCCCGCAGCCGATGTCCCACACCGTATCGGACGGGCGGATACCCAGCTTTGAAATGACCAGCGCACGCACCTCGGATTTAGTCATGGGGACCTTTTCACGGATAAACTCACCGTCCGGGATCCCGGTGCGGATATGCGTTTCAGCGTCCGGATTTTCGGTCAGCATCACCGAAAGGCGGTCGGTTTCGAGCTCTGTGAATTCATGCGCTGTGCCGGAAGAAATGCGCTCCTGCGGATATCCCAGACGCTCGCCGATGTGTACTGTGACGTTTCCCATTCCGTATTCGCAGAGCCTCTGGCAGACCTCCTTTGTGCCGGTCCTGCCGCCCAGCAGGAAGAAGCATCGGCGGTGCATTGCGGCATTCCGTGCGATGTTGGCGTACTCCCCGTGGAGGTTCACGGTCGGGATATCCTGCCACGGTATTTTCAGCTTTCCGCAGAAATACACCGGAGATGAAATCCCGCATATCACCTCAGTCTGAACGCTGTCAGGAAGCTGCTTCAGAAGCCCTTCGGCGCCGCTGAAAAAACCGCAGTCGCCGGACATGAGCACTGCAAATCTGTCCAGCTCCGACGCCTGGATAAAGTCTGAAATCTCACTGCTGTTCCAGCTTGTGAACTGCGGCTTGCGGAGCCTGCAGAACGGCTCCAGCATACGTGCCGCACCTATCAGACAGTCTGCGTTTCCTATCGCTTCACCTGCCTGCGCCGTGAGGTCTTCCCGCCCGTTCATTCCTGTTCCTATGATGTAAACCTTTTTCATCTTATCTCCGTTTCAAGCTGACATTCTATCTGCGCAAGAGAATATCCCTGCTCCACCGGTCTGCGGAGCACAACGAGCTCTGCACCGCATTGTCGTGCGGCTTCTGCCTTTTCCGGAAATCCTCCTGCATTGCCGCTTTCCTTTGTCACAAGGATCTCCGCTCCTGCCCGTTTTATGTCCCTGATGTTCTGGGAAACCGTGAAGGGTCCCTTTTCGGGTATCACGTTCTCCGGGGCAAAACCGAGCTCCGTACAGCGCTCCGCAGCGCCCTCTGCGGGGAGTATACGCACAGTCAGGCGTGTCCTGAAATCACATACTTTCGTGTATTCCGCAAGGGAGTTTCCTCCGGTGGTTATCAGCGCTTTTCTGCTGTTTGTATTGAGGTATTCCACGATCTCTGAAATGCCGTTGAAAACATTTCCGCAGGGAGCCCCAGACTCCTCCCGGAGCAGCCGGAGATACCTTTTGCCGGACTTTGCACAGGCAGTCCTGACGTTCTGCGATACATTACGTGCGAACGGGTGGGTCGCATCTATCACTACCGGGTAATCGCCGTTTTCAAGCAGGGCGAATATCTCTTGCCCGTCCAGTTTCCCGACCAGTTCCCGTATGAAGTCCGACTGGGGCAGGAGCTCAGCACCGTACTCCGTTGCGGTGCTGACCGCTGCATATATCCCCTTTGCGGCGCAGAATTCCGCCAGCTGCCTGCCCTCGGTGGTCCCTCCGAAAATCAGTATCTCAGACATTTCTGTAACCCCTTGGCGTCACCATTCTGCCGCCTATGTTCCGGGTGGAACTGCTGCCGATGAACACGGTGCTGAACATATCCACCGATGTTTTCCGCAGCTCCCCCAGGCTCATGACCTGGTACGAACAGCCCTCCCGCCCGATATTGCGGGCAATTCCGCATACTGTCTGCGGTGACCTGACTTCCAGCAGTATATCGCAGGCTCTGGCGAGATAGTCCGCACGCTTTTTTGAGGAGGGATTGTACAGCGCTATCGCAAAATCTCCCTCTGCCGCCATGCGCAGGCGCTTTTCTATGATCTCCCACGGCGTGAGCAGGTCGGAAAGGCTTATCACGGCGAAGTCGTGACCCAGCGGAGCCCCCAGCAGAGCCGCTCCGCTGAGCGCCGCAGTCACTCCTGGGATCACCTCGATATCCACCCCGGGGAAGTCCACGGAAAGCTCCAGAGCCAGCCCTGCCATTCCGTAAACGCCGCTGTCGCCGCTGCATACCAGGGAAACGACCTTTTCGTTACGGGCTTCCTCCAGGGCGAGTTTTACACGTTCCACCTCGCTTTTCATGCCGGTTGCGAGGTAGTTCTTATCCGGGAATATCTTCCGCAGGAGCTCCACATAGACTGTGTAGCCTACCACAAGGTCGCTCCCGAGTATTGCTGACTGTGCGTCAAGCGTCATTCCGCCGGCGTTTCCGGCGCCGGTGCCTACTATGTAAAGCTTCATTTCTGCTTCCGGCTGAAATCTATCAGCACTTTCCTTTCCGCCGCTGCGATGGTAACGCCGTCTGCGGCTGTTTTCCCTAGAATGAGCGTGTTTCCGCCCGCTGCGGCGCTGCGCTCGCATACGTTGTCCACTCCGACCGTGTGCTCCACGAATTCCGATTTGGTGAAGCTTCCGGGGACCGCTGCAAGGTGTTCCGCCGTGTAGGTTTTCAGAGGGACGTTCAGCGTTTCGCACAGCTTCAGAATGCATGGTTCGTCTGCCTTGAGGTCGATCGTGGCGATCTCGCAGACACGCCGGAGTTCGCTGGCTGAAACGCTCCGCTCCAGCAGGGAGAGCAGGGCAGGGTAGCCCGCATTTCTCCTGCACCCGATACCTAGAACCAGGTTCTTCGGAGAGAGGTTCAGCGTCACTTCATACGGCCTTGCCAGCATGTCCGGCGAAATACATATCCCATATTTCCCGCTGTCTGAAACGACGATCTCCGGCGGGATGGCTGTGCACTCATATTCCGAATGCAGCGCTATTTTTTCTCCCCGGAGCACCGCCGCCGCTATCTCCTTTGCAGCCTGGAAGTCATTGAAATACAGTTCGTTTGCAGCGGCGAAGCAATCCGGCGAGAACATGCCGCCGGAGTCCGTTGCAGTCGTGATGACCGGCTGAGCGCCGACTGCTGCGGCGATCTCTTCGGCGAGCCGGTTCGCCCCGCCGATATGCCCGGAGATCAGCGATACCGCAAATCTGCCGCAGTCGTCAAGGACCACCACCGCCGGGTCCGTCTGCTTTGAGCGGATAATCGGAGCAACTGCCCTGACTGCGATCCCGCATGCGCATACGAAGATCAGTGCGTCAAACGCCTGGAATACCTCCGCTACTGTTTCGGACAGGTTCATGAACGCCGGCGCACCCTCAGCCGGGTATTTGTGAAAGCAGTACTGCGTGACTTTCCATTGCGGAGAAAGCGCTCCTGCGATACGTCCGGAGAGCTCCGTACCCTGACGTGTGACTGAAAAAACCGCAGCTCTCATGTGTCCTCCTTTGCCATACGGAATTCAGTCGAAAACCCGCTGTCGTAGAGCCGTGAGAGCTCATAGTCGCTGCCGAGGAAGTTACCGACGGTTATCAGCGCAGTCTTGTGGATCCCGTTTTCGGCGGCGGTCCGTGCGAGGTCCCTCACCGTGCAGCGGCAGACCTTTTCGTCCTGCCAGCTTGCCTTATACACTATAGCCGCCGGAGTATCCGGGGAATATCCTCCGTTTATAAGCTGCTCTGAAAGCTTCGCCAGCATGCCTGCGCTGAGGAATATAACCATAGTGGAGCCGTGAGCCGCAAGGGCTTCTATGCTTTCCTGCGCCGGGACCGGAGTCCGCCCCGCCATGCGGGTTATTATCACGGTCTGGCTGACCGAGGGGAGCGTGTATTCCGCCCGGAGCGCCGCCGCAGCCCCGCAGAAGCTGCTGACCCCGGGGCATACGGCGTATTCGATCCCGAGCTCGTCCAGACGGTCCATCTGTTCACGTATCGCCCCGTAAAGGCAGGGGTCGCCGGTGTGGAGCCTTACGGTGCGCTTTCCTGCTTCTTCCGCTGACGACATCACAGAGATCACCTCGTCCAGCGTCATAAGGGCGCTGTTGTGTATTTCGCAGTCCGGCTTCGCATATTCCAGAAGATCCGGATTAACAAGCGAGCCGGCGTATATTATCACGTCCGCCTGCTGTATCAGCTTCGATCCCCGCAGCGTGATAAGGTCCTTTGCGCCGCAGCCGGCTCCCACAAAATCAACCATTGTATTCCTCCGAGATCATTTTTATCAGGCCGTCCGCAGACGGCGTCCTGACAAGTATCCCGTACTTGTCCGAGAACATCACGGCGCCGATGGGCAGCGCGTTTTTCACCTTTGCTGAGAGGTAATATTCCGCCCGCTGACCCAGTATATCCATCGACCTGTTGAGCACGCCTGCTTCTTTCAGCAGAGCCACTGCAGCGTCCGCTGTAACGCATTCGGTTATACTTTTCAGGACCTCCGTACCGGCTCCGGCGAGAAGTCCGCAGGTGACGAGGACTTCCATTCGTCCGTCCGCCTGCGCCGAATGAGTGTTCATTATGCCTGCCCCGAGCTTCGTCATTTTCCCGATGTGCCCGATGATGAGTATACGCTCGAAGCCGTATTCCAGCGCAGCGTCAATGGCGTCGCCGATGAAGTTGCTGCAGGTCACGCAGCGGTCAAGCGCAAAGGGCATGTTCTGCTGAATGAAGCTATGGCTGTAGTTGCCGAGGGTCAGCAGCAGGCTGCGGCATCCCTCTTCATGGCGCATTCGCTCTTCAAGGCGGATAGTGTCCACAAGGGCGGAATTGCTCATGGGCTCGACTATTCCGGTGGTGCCGATTATCGAGATCCCGCCCACTATGCCCATTCGTGGGTTGTAGGTCTTTAAGGCTATCTCCGTCCCCTGCGGAACTGAGATCACCACATGGAAACCGCCGTGGTAGTCGTACAGCTCGGCTATTTCAGTCACCGCCGCTGCTATCATTTTCCGTGGGACTGAGTTTATCGCAGCAGCCCCCGGCGGCTGGTCAAGACCGGGCTTCGTGACCCTGCCGATACCCTCGCCGCCTTCTATGGTGACGCCGCTGTCGGTGAGCTCTACCCGGGCACAGACTTCTATTCCGTTGGTGATGTCCGGGTCGTCACCGCTGTCTTTCCTGACGGAGCACACGGCGCTGTCCGTGGATATTTCACAGCGTTCCACCGGGATATTCAGCATTATGCCTTTCGGGGTGAGAAGCTCCGCATTGCCCGCCGGAACCCCGGACAGAAGCGCCAGCGCCGCCGCCTTTGAAGCCGCAGCTGCACAGCTCCCGGTGGTAAATCCGCACCGCAGCCTTTCCCCTGACCTGTACACAAACCTGTCCACATTCTCCCCCCCTGAAAACAAAAACCGTATGCCGGAGCATACGGTAAAAAAGCACGCAAAAAACAGCCGGATCCTGCCCGACTTTTTTGCGCACCTCCGTCGCTCGCAGAGTCACGCAGGACATGATGTCGGCAGGTATTCCGGCTCGGAATTAGCGCCTTATCTCCGCCTTCCCGGTTTCCCAGTGGCTGCTTTGTGCATGGAGAAAGGCTGTTCCTTACGGCAGCGTGACTGCACAGGTCTTGCACCTGTTTCCCTATTATCTCCCCTTCCGGGGAGCACCGACAGTCCTATCATTTTTATTTTACTCCATATTCCGCATAAATTCAACCCGTTTTGCTTATAAAATTAACCTATATCCGGCAATGTTTTTTGTTTATATTCTCCAATTTCACTGGGGGATATCATCACCAAACCCGGGAAATTAAGCGGTGAATTATTTGTGCAAAGATACAAAAATACGACAAAGTGCTTGCAAATAAATATTTTCGTGGTATAATTCATTTTGGCAGAATGTATATACAGCCGCTGCGCTATTCCGGATAACTGCGCAGTATCAAAATTGAATAAGTAAGGCGGTGCCGCAGCATGGAGCCATTCTCCATGACTGAGGGTAAAAGGGAAGCGGGTGCGAATCCCGCACGATCTCGTCACTGTATCAGGGGAGCAGAAACCACGAAGCATATGCTTCAGTCACTGGGAAACCGGGAAGGCGGTCTTTTGCGATGATCCTCAAGCCAGGAAACCTGCCGTCTGAATGTACAGGGATAGTATCCCGGATCACGAGGTATTGGTCGTACGCTTTTCTGACGCCGCATCTGCGACGTCTGGTTTGTCGTGCCCTTTTCCTTACGGAAGAGGGATTTTTTATTTCAACCATTCCACGTGTTCCACATATGAAAGGAACACAACAAACATGAAATCTTCAAAGATCATTCTTGCAGCAGTTCTTGCTGCTGCCACCGCACTGACTGGCTGCTCCAACGGAAACGCTTCCAGCGGGAGCTCCGCTTCCGGGTCCACAGCTTCCACCGTTTCCACTGCTGAGAGCACTCCCGCAGAGGACAGCTCCGCAGCTTCTGACGTTTCCGCTGCTTCCACCGCTGAAGCATCAGCTACCGCAGAGGCTGACGATGAGAACTACAACACCGGCGACGCTTCTCTTGACAACCCCAGAAATCAGGACGAGATCGGCGAGAAGGAGCTTCTGGTACTCAGCTTCGGCACCAGCTTCAACGACAGCCGCCGCCTGACTATCGGCGCCATCGAGAACGACCTCGAGGCTGCATTTCCTGAGTATTCCGTAAGAAGAGGCTTCACAGCCAATATCGTTATCGACCACGTAAACAAACGTGACGGCGAGAAGATCGACGACATCAACGAAGCTCTTGACAGAGCCGTAGCAAACGGCGTAAAGACCCTGGTAGTTCAGCCTACCCACCTGATGAGCGGACTTGAGTACGATGAGCTCACCGGCAAGATCGCCGAGTATTCTGACGCATTCGACAAGATAGTTATCGGCGACCCGCTGCTCACCACTGACGAGGATTTCCAGACCGTTGAGAATGCTATAGTTGACTGGACCAAGGACTACGACGACGGCGAGACTGCTATCGTATTCATGGGTCATGGCACCGAGGCTGAGTCCAACGCAGTATACCAGAAGATGCAGGACCTGCTTACAAACGATGGTCACACGAATTACTTTGTAGGCACTGTCGAGGCTTCTCCCTCCCTTGATGATGTACTTGCAGCAGTCAGGGCAGGCGGTTACAAGAAGGTGGTTCTGGAGCCGCTGATGGTAGTCGCAGGCGACCACGCTAACAACGACATGGCTGGCGACGAGGACGACAGCTGGAAGTCCGCCTTTGAAAAGGAAGGCTTCGAGGTTACCTGCCTGCTCAGAGGTCTTGGCGAGAACGAAGCTATCAGACAGCTTTATGTAGCGCATGCTCAGGCAGCTGTTGACAAGGCTTCCGAGTGATCTTTACCAATATTATATCGGGCGGCAGGTCTATCCCTGCCGCCCTTTGGAGATTAACAGATGAAAAAAATTCTTTCTATAATTGCAATTATAGCCGTGCTGGCCGCTACTGGCTGCTCCTCTGGAACTTCTGTAATACCACAGGATACGCAGACTTCAGACAATGAAAGCACCGCAGACAGTCCGGCTGACGTCACCGAAGAGCCCGCTGATAATGGACTTTCCGGCTCAGACCTGAAGGACGGCGAGTACGAAATAACGGTGGACTCCAGCTCCTCGATGTTCAACATAACCAAGTGCACGCTGACCGTTTCCGGCGGCAGAATGACCGCCCTCATGACCATGCACGGCACCGGTTACCTTTATCTCTTCATGGGCAGGGGAGAGGACGCAGTTGAGTCCGGGTATATCCCGTTTGTTGAGGACGCAGACGGAGCGCATACTTTCACTGTCCCGGTCCCCGCCCTTGACGTCCCGGTGGACTGCGCAGCATTCAGCAAAAAGCGTGAACAGTGGTACGACCGCACCCTCGTTTTCCGTTCCGAACTTATCCCCGCAGAGGGCTTCGCTGACGGCGTGCTGAAAACTCCTGCGTCAATGGGACTTGCGGACGGAGAATACACTGTTGAAGTGACGCTTTCCGGCGGCTCCGGCAGGGCTTCGGTACAGTCCCCGGCGAAACTCACGGTTTCCGGCGGTGCAGCTTCTGCGGAGATCGTATGGAGCAGCTCCAATTACGACTACATGCGTATCGGCGAGGTAAAGTTCCTGCCGGTGAACACTGATGGGAACTCCACTTTCATGATACCCGTGTCGTATCTGGACCGTGAGATGACCGTCTACGCCGACACCACGGCAATGAGCGAGCCCCACGAGATAGAATATAAGCTGACGTTCGACTCAGCTTCGGTAAAGTGATGAGCAATATCCGGAAAACTGCGATAGCTGCTGCAGCGGCGTTACTGTTCACCGGCTGCTCCGGGAATGTTCCGGCGGAAAGCCCCTCGGGACTCCCGGAGGTGGTCGGCAGCATGGAGCTGAAATACGCCGACCAGTTTTCGGTGGACTACCTCGCTGACGGCTCCGCCCTTGCGGAGATCGCAGACGGACGGCGGTACCTGATAGTCCCCGCTGACGCAGAAGCGCCGGAGGACGTTCCCGCAGATATCACGGTGATAATACAGCCGGAGGACATCTACCTTGCTTCCTCCTCGGCGATGGATCTTTTCAGCTGCATTGACGGGCTGGATAATATCCTTGCGACCTCCACACCTGAAAGCAGCTGGGAGCTCCCGGAGATAGCGCATGCGATGGCGGACGAGGACATACTCTACGCCGGGAAATATTCCTCACCGGACATTGAACTGCTGATGTCCGGGGGCTGCGATGCTGCGATAGAGAACACGATGATCTATCACAGCCCGAAAATAATCGAGCAGATAGAAAAATGCGGCATTCCCGTACTTGTCGAGCGTTCCAGCTATGAGTCACACCCGCTGGGACGCATGGAGTGGGTTAGGCTGTACGGGCTGATCATCGGCAGGTCAGACGAGGCGGAGCAGTTCTTCAGTGAAAAAAGTGCCCTTCTTGATGATGTGATCTCCAGGGAAAGCACCGGGCAGACGGCGGCGTTTTTCTATATTTCGTCCAACGGGTATGCGGTGGTGAGAAAGCCCGGTGACTACATTTCCAAGATGATAGGACTTGCCGGGGGAGAGTACATTCTCAGCGCTGAAAGCCTGAATGTCGATGAAAATGCGCTGTCCACCGCCAATATACAGTTCGAGGCATTCTATGCGCTCGCAAAGGATGCAGACTATCTCATCTACAACGGAACCATAGACGGCGGAGTGGAAACGCTGGCGCAGCTCTCTGCGAAAAATCCGCTTCTGGCGGACTTCCGGGCATTCCGCAGCGGGAATGTATGGTGCACGAATGCAAACGTGTTCCAGCAGACATCCGCCGCCGCTGAAATGACAGAGGAGCTCCACCGGATATTCACCGGAGGGAGTGGCGATTTTGAATTCTTCCACAAGCTGAGCTGACACGAAAGGAGAGCCGCATGAACAGATCAACACGATGTGCCGTCTGCTATGCGGCGCTTATCATTCTTACCGCCGTACTGGCAGCCGCCGGGATATGCTTCGGCAGCGTCCGGCTTTCCTTACGGGAGATAGCTGCGGCTTTCGGTGGAGAAAAGTCCACGGCGGCGGACATTATTCTGATAAGCAGGCTGCCCCGGGTCATTGCGGCGACTGTTCTCGGCGGAGCCCTGGCGGTTTCCGGCTATCTGCTCCAGACCTTCTTCGCAAACCCGATTGCAGGGCCGTTCGTGCTGGGTATATCCTCCGGAGCAAAGCTGACGGTGGCACTGACGATGATAGTGTTCCTGGAAAACGGGATAATGCTGAATTCCGCCGGACTGGTCATTGCGGCGTTTGTGGGCTCGCTGCTTTCCCTGGGGCTTATTATCCCGGTTTCCGGCAGGGCACAGAAGAACTATATGCTGATAGTCTGCGGCATAATGACAGGCTACATCTGCTCCGCAATAACCGAATTCGTGGTGACTTTTGCAGACGACTCCAACATAGTGAACCTGCACAACTGGTCAATGGGCAGCTTCTCCGGCATTGGAATGGACGAAGCCGCTGTGATGTCCGTTGTGGTATTGGCGGCGATGATACCGACATACCTGTTGTCAAAACAGATCGGCGCCTATCAGCTCGGGGAAGCCTACGCACGGAATTCCGGCGTGCATATCCGTGTGTTCAGGCTTGCGGTGATAATGCTTTCAAGCCTTTTGTCGGCATGCGTTACGGCGTTTGCGGGTCCGGTGTCGTTTGTGGGGATAGCGGTCCCGCATATCGTGAAAAAAATGTTCGGCACGGCAAAGCCGCAGGCGATCATTCCAGCTTCATTCCTGGGCGGAGCCTGCTTCTGCCTGCTGTGCGACCTTATCGCAAGGACCGTGTTTGCTCCGACTGAACTCAGTATAGGTTCTGTAACGGCAGTGCTTGGGGCTCCGGTGGTCATTGTGATAATGCTGTCAAGGAAAAAGTGAAAGGCGGTGAGGTATGGACAGGTCTATTTTCATGACCGTGGGACTCTCGGCGGGCTACAGCAGGAAAATAGTGCTGAGCGGCGTTGAGATAACAGCGGAGTGCGGCAGGATAACAACGCTGATAGGTCCAAATGGCTGTGGGAAATCCACGCTGCTGAAAACCGCTGCAAAGCAGCTTCCTGCGTTGTCAGGAGCGGTGTATATCAGTGAAAGGGAACTGGGGCTTATCACCGCCGGTGAGCTCGCCAAAATGCTGTCGATACTGCTGACCGAGCGTATCTCTCCGGAGCTCATGACCTGCCGTGACGTGGTGGAAAGCGGGCGTTACCCCTATACGGGGAAGCTCGGCATACTGTCGCAGGCGGATAAGTCGGCGGTGGCTGAGGCAATGGTGCTGACGTCCACCACGGAGCTTTCGGAAGTTGACTTCGGGAGAATAAGCGATGGTCAGCGCCAGCGTGTCATGCTTGCCCGGGCGATATGCCAGGAGCCGGAACTGCTGATTCTTGACGAGCCGACTTCATATCTTGATATCCGCCACAAGCTGGAACTGCTGAACACGCTTAAAAGGCTGGTCAGGGAGAAGAACATAGCCGTACTGATGTCGCTGCATGAGCTTGACTTAGCGGAACGTGTTTCAGATAAAATAGTGTGTATCGACAACGGAAAGGTCGGGCGCACAGGAACTCCGGAGGAGATTTTTTCCGGCGGATATATCAGTGAATTATATGGAATAAGTGAAGCGAGCTTCTGTGAGAGCAGCGGCTGCGCCGAGCTCGAAAGACCCGCCGGGGCACCGGAGGTGTTTGTTATATCCGGCGGAGGAAAAAGCTCCGGCGTGTTCCGCAGGCTGCAAAGGCAGGGGATTCCGTTTGCAGCGGGGATAATTCCGGAAAACGACATTGATTTTCCCGTTGCGGCTGCGCTTGCAGCGGAGGTGCTGTCGTATCCTGCATTCAGCGCAGTTCCGGAAGCTGTGTACCTCCGCAGCAGGGAGCTTGTCGGCTCATGCGAACGTGTGATATGCTGCGAGGGAAGCTGCGGCGAGCTTAATCAGGAGAATTCGCTGCTGCTTAAAATGGCGCAGGAGCATGGGAAGCCAGTAGAACGCTGAATACAACAAAATCGCCCATTTCAAGCGAACGCATTCATGGGTCTGGCTTTATTCAGTGTGTCCTCAACTTGCACTATGCCGTGAAAAAACGAAACCATAATAGATATCCCCTCTGCAGCAGGAATGCCGCAGAGGGGATACGTTTTTTACTTTGTCAGAGGGAAGAGCGGATAGCCGCCTTTAATCCATCGGGATCATCTTCAAAAGCGCAGTATTCGTCGACCTTATAATCGCCGTCCTTGTCAAGTTCAACTATGCTTACAGATATGCTTACAGAAGAATAATCAGGTATGGCGGAACTGATCAGCCTTTCGTATTCCTCGCTGGTGATGGAGGTGGATTCCCCATTCTCGTATACATACCAGTCAACGATGTGCCCATCATAAAACTGAGTGCCTATACTGAGAACAGGCTCAAGCGCCGAACCTGTTATATGGTAACAGAAATGGTCTACATACAGGCCTACATGCTGATCGTCTTGATTCATGACGCTGTCCGGATATATTCGTATTATGTGGAGATACTGTCCCGAGGAATTTTCAAGCAGCTCAAAATCAGTACCGCACATTTCGTCGCCGAGCTCCGTGATTTCTGTGCCGGAAATACGATAGAACACAGCTCCGTATGACTTGTAGTTCGGATAAACGAATGCAGCAAGTTTGCTTCCGTCATGCAGGTCAAAGCTGAAAACGCTGACCTGCGGAAGAATAAGCTCCATTTTTGCGGTTATCTGCTGCCATTTGTCAAGCCACATTGTTTCCAGACGGTCGCTCACTGTATCTTCACTGCTGACGTCTGCTTTCACTGCCGTATAATGCGGCTGGGTAAAGGTATCGCTTATAGCGTCAAAGTCGAAGATGTAAGATATTCCGCTGTCTGTGTCGGTTATGGTGCAGGCTTCCTCGTTGACAGAAAAGTTTTTAGAAAGCCAGGTCGTCACTCCCAGCTGAACACCGGTAACTTCGGAGAAATCTCCCATCAGCTGGGCGTAGAGCGTCCCGTTCTTTATCGCCATAAAGGTCGTATAGCGTGCCCCGTCGGTGTCATAATATCGAAGCGCAATGATATAATTATCACCGAATCGGAACACGTCCGTATATTCGGACAATCTGTCGGTATAGATCCAGTAATCTCCCCCGCCTGCGCCGGAATGTGCTCCTGACATCTCGCTGACCGTATCGCCATCGTATATTTCGACCCCGAAACTGAAACAGCTTATCATGCCCGGGTGACCCTCAAGGTCGGTGGTAACGTGGTCGCCCACAAGCAGCACGGAATATTCTCCCGCCTGCTTTGTGTCGAGCAGGACATTCCGTGTGCCCATAGCCTGTAGGCCTCTCTCCTCCGGCGAGATATCCGGAATAGTCGCATTATCAAAATCAACGTAACCCTGCGGCGTGTTTTCAGAATATATCCCCCGGGAGCTCAGGTCGGAGCGCAGGAAATCCGAAAGCTCCGAAATATCGTATTTCCGGACGTATCTTACAGGATTATTGCTTGTCGTGGTGTAGACATACTGTTCGTCTGCCGGTATTTCTTCTCCGAGCTGAACACCGTCTGCGGTTATGAACTTTATCTGCTCTGCATTCAGGTGCAGACATTGAGAATCGCCGCATACCGCAAAGATCATTTCGGGCAGGGCCACGTTCCAGGACGCCGGGTCAAAACCTGCGAAAAATGCCATATACCTTTCGCCAACGCCGTATAAGGGCGAATTCTTTATCTGGCTTTCCGCATTACCCGCCTGTGCGAGCTGGATATCCATGCTGACTTCCGTATCATTCAGCCAGTCGTACTCGATATGCGCTTCAAAAAGCGTTGAAATATTGAGGAACATGTCCTCGCCTGTAAGCTCAAAGGCTTCGTCCGGAGTGTACTGCTTCGTGATAGTGAACTCGTAGAAATATGGATCGAGATAATCCAGAAGTGAATCATAAGAGCTTGGCGAACCTGTGCTGCTGTTCTCCCTTATTTCAACATCGTTGTAAAGGTACTGCGGCTCTGCTTCCCCGGAGGAGGTGTCAGAAACAGGAATGCTTATATCAGGACTGGCTGGCTGTGAAACTGTTCCGGGGTCCACAAGGTCAACGCCGTGCGGGCGGTTGATGTTCATGGTCATGACCAGCGCCGCTGCAATTACGGCGACTCCGCCCACAGCACCAATGGAGGTCGTCAGTATGCGCCGTCTGCGGAGTATCATGCTGCGCTTTTTAAGAACGCTCTGTGCCATTTCATGACTTGTTTTCATACTCAAAGCCCTCCTTTTCCAGAATGGTTTTCAGATTCTGTCTTGCCCTGAACAGAATGCTGTTTCCCTGCCGCTGAGTTTTGTGAATAATGCCTGCCGCCTGAGTAACGTTCATTTCCTCAAAATAAACCAGCCAGATCATCTCCCGCTGATTTGCCGGAAGTCTTTTCATCGCACCGTAGAGCGAGCGGTAGCGCTCCTGCTCCAGCAGACGCTGCTCCGGACTTCCGGGCAGGGATACATTTTCCGCTTCGTCTATCGGAATGTTCTTCCTGAATGCCGCACTGTGCAAGTAATTCAGCGCCTTGTTGCGTGCTATCGTGAACAGCCATGTCCGGAATTTGGCGTTTTCTCTGAACGATGGCCGTTTCACCGCAAGAGTCACGAATGTGTCCTCCGTAAGTTCCTCTGCGATGTCTGCGCCTTTGACATACTGCATGAGAAAGAAAATCAGGCTGTCCTTGTGCAGTTCGATCACCTGTTCAAGTCCGAGATCGTCCCCGGCAAGGAACCGTTTGTAAGCCTCTGCTCCATTGTCCATTCCGCTGCCTCCTTTCGTGTAATTACCCTTTCACTTAATAAAACAAACGAAAGAGAAAAATGTTTCGTTCTGCCAAAAAAAATACACCCCATAGCTTTATGAGGTGCATCAGGCTGACCGGGTATTATTTGTTCCATGCCCTTCCGAGTACAAAACTGCGGAACCTCTGTGCAGCAGGCGGGAGGAAAACAGCGTCGTCCTGCACCATGAAGAAATCCCGGCGATAGGGCGGCGAGGTTATCTTCAGCACGGAGATGTCCAGCTTCTGGAGCATGTCCATGTAGGGCACGACAGCCACTCCGAAGCCGGCGGAGACCAGTCCGGCTATGACTTCGTCCTCCTCCGTTTCGATGATGGACGATGGTCTGCCGCCAACTTTTTCGTACATTCTGTCGATTACCCTGCGCAGACCGGAGCCCTCTGCGAAGCATACAGCAGGGAAATTCAGCGTATCTGCGAGGTCTACGCTGTCAAGGGCGGCGAGCGTGTGCGACTTCGGAACTATCATCACAAGTTCCTGCGACGTTACTGGAACGGCTGAAAGTCCCAGCGACGGGTCAGGCTCGGAGCAGAACACAAGATCGAACTTCCGCTGAAGCAGCCCGTCTATCAGTCCCGCCGACAGGTCGGAATGAAAGCTGAACTGTATCCCGCATTCCGGGTCGGCAGCGAGGAAATCCGCAGTCAGCTTCGGGATATAGTCCACGCCGAGGGTCCTCAGGAACCCCAGCCGTACTGTCCCTTCGCCCCGGGCGGAGCGCTGGAGCGAGCCTATACCAACATCAAGTGCGTCAAGTGAACGCTGTGCGCACTCCAGGAATTCCTCACCGAAGCGGGTGAGGGTGGTGTTGCGTCCGGAGCGCTCAAACAGCGGCACGCCGAGCTCGGTTTCAAGCTGGTTTATCGCATGGCTGAGGCTGGGCTGCGAGATACAGAGCTGTTCCGCCGCCCGGGTGTAGTGCCGGACCTCCGCCAGTTTTACAAAATATCTGAGATGGTCTAAGTTCATTTCTATCCCTCCCGATACATTATAGCACGTTTTATCAAAAAAATCTATGAAATTATAAAAATAATACATTTGAAACGCAAATATGATTGTGCTACAATAATTCTTGTAGGATAATACAAGGAGGCACATATCATGTCAAAAGAGAAATTCCTTATACGTGGCGAGGCTGCACTGCCTGCGGCGGTGCTGATAAACAGTCTCGGCGTGGTGCTCATGCTGTATTCGGCAGCCGGGATATCCGCCATTTCCAGCGTGCCGTATGCTTTTTCACTGGTTTTCCCGGTGCTTTCGCTGGGGACCTGGACGTACATTTTCCAGGGTCTGCTGGTGCTTTCGCTGATGATAATGCGGAGAAAATTCGTACCGTCATATCTGTTCAGCTTTGTTGTGGGTTTCGTTTTCGGACTTCTGCTCGACCTGCATGAGATGTGGATAAATGTCCTGCCGTCCAGTCTGCCCTGGAGGATAGTATGGTTCGTGGTGAGCTATGTTCTCATCAGCATAGGCATTGCGATCTCCAACCGCTGCGGGCTGCCGATAGTCCCCACCGACCTTTTCCCCCGGGAGCTTTCCGACATCACAAAGGCCGGATACCCGAAAATAAAGATCGGCTTTGACGTGAGCTGTCTTGCGGTGACCGCCCTGCTGACATTCTTCGGGCTCGGACGTATCGAGGGGCTCGGCATAGGGACCATTGTTGCGGCGTTCACGATGGGCAAGTCGGTCGGGCTTTTCGGCGACCTGCTGGACAGACGGTTCAGGTTCGAGAGCTTCATGACCCGGCGCTCTGCTGCGGCTCATCAATGAGTTCGACCGTGGTGCTTGATTTCTGCAAGGCGCTTCATGTGGGGCTGACCCAGGTGGAGCGCCTGTAATTCTGTGTTCTCCCACTGTTCCACAAGCAGCAGGCGGTCGGTGCTCCCGTCTGCGGGGAGGAAGTATTCGTAGCTGATACAGCCCTGTTCACGGCGGACGATCTCCGGTATACCCAGGCTTTCCAGCCTGCGGAGGAATTCTGCGGAGCACTGTTTTGTATGGTATGTCACAAGGAGTTTCATATTGCCCTCTTTCCAGAAAAAGCGCCGACTTACTCAGCCGGCGCCTCAGACTTTACTTGTCATGTGCTGTCTGAATTATAGCACATGATTATTCAAAAATCAATATATAAACCGAAAGAATATTAAAAATATCTATAAAAACATATGCAAAATATCGAATATCTATAAAATAATAGTTATAAACAGGAATTTACACCATCATATTACATTGATTAATGGCGCCGGATCTGGTGAGTTCGTTGACAAGTACCGGGAAATATGATATAATCAGAATGAAGAAAAATGGCAGAACGGAGAGTTGAAATGTTATACATAATGCGTCATGGCAGGACTGACTGGAACGATATACACAAGCTCCAGGGCAGGACAGATGTCCCGCTGAATTCACACGGGCGGCAGATGGCAGAGAAAGCCCGGGAGGAATATGCAGACGTCCATTTTGACATCTGCTTCAGTTCCCCACTGATACGTGCAAAGGAAACTGCGGAGATAGTCCTGCGTGGACGGAACGTACCTATAATCACGGACGAACGGCTGCTGGAGATGAGTTTCGGGGTATGCGAGGGGAAAGAGAACGTTTTTGACGACCCGGAAAATCCAATCAGAGCGCTGTTTCTGGAGCCTGAAAAGTACGTCACCCCGGTGGAGGGCGGCGAGAGCTTTGAGCAGCTTTTTGCACGCACCGGGGAATTCCTGAGGGAGGTGGTGAAGCCGCTTCTGGAGCAGGGGAAGGATATCCTGATAGTAGGGCACGGTGCGATGAATTCCAGTATCGTGTGTCAGGTCAGGGGCATTCCGACAGAGAAATTCTGGAGTGCCGGAATTGAAAACTGCAAGCTGATGAAGCTGATATAGAGATAAAACAGGAGGTGCTTCCTATGGGAGAATGGGACGCTGAACAGTACACGAAATTTGAACGTGAACGCACACAGCCGTCAGTTGACCTTATACACAGGATCGAAATACAGCCTGGCTCGGTGCTAGACCTCGGCTGCGGTCCGGGGAACAGCACGAACCAGCTCGCAAAGGCGTTCCCAGGCGCTGAGATACTCGGGGTGGACAGCTCTGACAACATGCTGCAAAAGGCTGAAAAGGCGTACCCGGGCATGCGGTTCAGCAGGTGTGTTATTCCTGACGGGCTGGGTGAACTCGGTACGTACGACCTGCTGTTCTCGAACGCCTGCCTGCACTGGGTGCCGGATCATGGTAGCCTGTTCCCAAAGCTGATGGAAAAGCTGAATAAGGGCGGAGTTCTCGCAGTCCAGATGCCGCTGACACGGGAAGCGGTGTTCTATAAAATACTCCATGAGCTCGTTTCCCACGGGAAATGGGAGAAGCTGAATTCTGTGCACAACTTCCACAACCTGTCCCCGCATGAAACGTATGACATCTTGTGCCAGGTTTCGGAAGAGGTCACGATGTGGGAGACCACATACTACCATATCGTTCCCTCACACAGCGCAGTCATAGAATGGTACAGGGGAAGCGGGCTGAAGCCCTATCTCGACAGGCTCGGCGAAGCGGAAAGGGCCGAATTCCTTGCGGAGCTGCTGGAGCTTGTCAGTGAGCGCATACCGGTCCAGATGGATAATAACGTAATTCTGAAGATGCCAAGATTGTTCTTTACCGCCCGTAAATGAACTCAGTGGGGGAGATACTATGTACATCAGCTTTGAATACTACCGGATATTCTATTACGTAGCGAAATACGGCAGCATATCACAGGCGGCGGAAGCCCTCATGAACAATCAGCCGAACATCTCACGCACCATCAAGAACCTTGAAAGCGAACTGAACTGCAGGCTGTTTGTAAGGTCGAGAAAGGGCGTGGAGCTCACCCAGGAGGGTGAAAAGCTGTACACACATGTCGCTGCTGCCGTAGAGCAGATACAGTACGGCGAGGAGGAACTCTGCCTTGAACGAACGCTCGCAAAGGGCGTGGTGACTATCGGGGCGAGCGAGATTGCACTGCGCTGCTTCCTGCTTCCGGTGCTCAAGGAGTTCCGGCAGAAGTACCCCGGCGTGCGGATAAGGGTGCTTAATCACTCTACGCCGCAGGCGATATCGGCACTGAAAAGGGGACTTGTGGATCTTGCCGTGGTGACCACTCCCACCAGTGACGCAGAGTCCATAGTGTACAGGGAAATATGCGAGGTGCATGAGATACCGGTCTGCGGGACTGCTTTCTCCGAGCTCGCAGGCAGGCAGATAACGCTGGCGGAGCTCACGAAATACCCGCTCATATCCCTTTTCAAGCAGACCAAGACCTACGATATATATTCCGAATGGTTCAGGCAGAACAACTGCACCTTTTCCCCGGATATCGAGGCTACGACAGCGGATATGATACTTCCGCTGGTGATCAATAACCTGGGGATAGGCTTCGTACCGGAGCAGTTCCTCGATAATTTCCTCAGTCGTGAACTGATACTTCTGGACGTTAAGGAAACAGTCCCGGTACGTAAGATATGCCTGCTGAAGCGAAAGGGGCAGTCCATGAGCGCCGCAGGTCGTGAGATGGAAAGAATGATACTTAAATAAAACTAAAAGGCGCCCCCCGAAAAGGAGGGCGCCTCAGACTGTCGAAAAACTTATCAAAAACTTGCGTAGCATACTGAAAGTTTTCGGTCCAGCCTCCAGTATACGCCTTGA
>CAKSGA010000008.1 GCA_934454435.1 uncultured Oscillospiraceae bacterium
ACAACTGGTTCAAGGAGAGCACGCTTCACAACAACGGCGCCGTAAAGGCGGTCATTGAGAAGCTCAAGGAGGGCGGCCATACCTACGAAAAGGATGGCGCACTCTGGCTCAGGGCTACTGATTTCGGCGGCGACCAGGACTTTGTACTGGTGCGCTCAAACGGCTTCCCGACCTACATCGTGCCGGATATTGCATATCACTATGACAAGCTGATAACCAGAAATTACGACAAGGCGATAAATGTCCTCGGCGCTGACCACCACGGCTATGTACAGCGCATGAGAATTGCACTTTCCGCACTCGGCATTGACGAGAAGCGCCTTGACGTCGTTATCATGCAGATGGTCATGCTGATACGTGACGGCAAGCCCTGCAAGCTCAGCAAGCGCTCCGGCAAGGCTATCACGCTTACCACGCTTCTGGACGAAGTTCCGATAGACGCAGCAAGATTTGTGTTCAACCAGCGCACCGCTGACACTCACCTTGAGTTTGACCTTGACCTTGCAGTCGAGGAGTCCAGCAAGAACCCCGTGTTCTACGTTCAGTACGCTCACGCAAGAATATGCAGCATTATCCGCAAGCAGCAGGAGGAGGGCGTTCAGTACGAAAGCGGCGCCGTTTCCTACAGCGACCCTGCGGAGCTCGCACTGATACGCAAGATAGCTGAAATGCCCGAGATGATAAACTCCGCTGCAAAGGACTACGACCCCTCAGCACTGACAAGATATTCCTATGAGCTGGCGCAGACGTTCCACAAGTTCTACGACAGCTGCCCGATAAAAGGCGCTGAGGAGCAGGTGAAGCTGTCCCGTCTGGCGCTCTGCACGGCTGCGAAGATCACGCTGAAAAATGTCCTCGGCCTGCTCAAGGTCGAGGCTCCCGAGAGAATGTAAGCGCTCATGTTCAGACAGGAAAGAAAATACTATAAGTATGCGTTCCTTTTTGCGCTCGCCATGGCGGGAGTGCTCCTGCTGCCGTTTGTGATACTTGACCAGGGGTACTTCATCTACTACGGCGACTACAATGCGCAGCAGATACCGTTCTACAAGACCTGTATAGAAGCAGTCCAGAGCGGTAATTTCGGCTGGAACTGGAAAACTGACCTCGGCGCAAATTTCGTCGGATCCTACAGCTTCTATACGCTGGGAAGCCCGTTCTTCTGGTTCGCAGCACTGTTTCCCGTGGCGATATCGCAGTATCTTATGGCGCCGCTGTTGGCACTGAAGATCGCTCTGTCGTCCCTTTTCGCATTCATCTATATCCGAAGATTTGTCACCAAGCCGCAGCATGCCCTTATCGGAGGACTGCTGTATGCGTTCTCCGGATATTCGATGTACAACATCTTTTTCAACCATTTCCATGAGGCTGTCGTATTCTTCCCGCTTCTGCTCATAGGGCTTGAAGAAGCCGTTGTGAACAAGCGCAGGGGAGCTCTTGCGGTGGCTGTGGCGATAAATGCATTCGTCAATTACTTCTTCTTCATCGGCGAGTGCATTTTCCTTGTGCTGTATTTCGCTGCAAGGCTTATCGGCGACCGCCGCTTCAGGGTGAATTTCCGGGACGTCATGTGCCTTGGATTCGAGAGTATCTGCGGCGTGCTTATCGCAGGAGTACTGTTCGTGCCGTCGATATTCCAGGTGCTGGACGTTCCACGTTCCACCTCAATGCTCAACGGCTGGGACTTCCTGTTCTACAACAAGAATCAGCGCTATGGACTGATCCTTGAAGCGATGTTCTTCCCCGGTGAAATTCCTGCTAGGACTGAAATGTTCGAGAACGCTGACGCAAAGTGGAGCAGCGTTGCGATGTTCCTGCCGCTGTTCTCGCTTTCCGGCGTTATCGCACTGGTCAAGGGAGCTTCCACCGAGGCTTCCCGCAGAATAAAGTGGCTCAGGATACTTCTTCCTGCCTGCTTTGTTATCACGATGATACCTGGGCTGAATTCCTCGTTCGTACTGTTCAACTACAGCTTCTACACCAGATGGTGGTACATGCCGGAGCTGCTTTGTGCAGCTGCTACGGTATATGTCCTGGAGCATGAGGAGTTCGACCTGAAATTCGGTGCGAAATTCTGTGCCATTGCCGTTGTGCTGATATCTCTGCTGGCAGTGTTCTTCCCGATGAAGGATAAGGAGGCTGATAACCAGATACTCCCGAGGATCGCTGTGAAGATAACCCCGGCGGTTTATGTGAATATCGGAATTGCCATAGGCATGCTTGTGGTACTGTTCAATCTGCTTTTCCGGCGGAAGCATGACACAGCTGCGAAGTTCACCGGAAAGGCGACCATAGGCGTTGTCGTGTGCTCCCTGGTCCTTGGTTATTACTATGTAGGCTATGGCAGAATATTGGGTCCGTATCTCGGGGACTACAACAGGAAAGTGTCAGCGCAGATACACATTGACGACCCCGAGTTCCACCGTATCGAGTCCCTTGACAGCCTGAACAATATCAACATGCTGTGGGGCATGAGCTCATTAAAGAGCTTCACTAGCATAATCCCGAGCTCGACCTTTGACCTCTACGAACTGCTGGATATCGAAAGGTCGGTCAATTCCAATCCCGACACGGAGCACTATGCACTGCGCTCGCTCACAGATGTGAAGTACCTGATAATCTCCGGGGACACGGACGAGGAAAAGGTAAATGAAACCCTGGAGAACATGCCGATGTTCGAGCTCGCTGACGAGCAGGGCGGCTACATCATTTACAGGAACACCGCAGCACTCCCGATGGGTTATGCGTATGACACCTACATGCTCTACGACACCGCAAAGAAGCAGGAGCATGTTGATAATATTATGATCGGCAGCGTAGTGCTGACTGAGGAGCAGGCGGAGAAATACTCCGATATCCTCCTGCAGCGTGAGCCCGAGAGCATGACCTCCGGGAAGCGCTACGAGCGTTTCCTTTCAGACGTTGAAGAACGTCAGGAGCTCGGTGCGAAGCAGTTCAGCGTGAACAGCAATGGATTTACGGCTGTGACGGATTTCACCACAGACCGTCTGCTTGTGTTCAGCGTGCCCTATGATAAGGGCTGGAGCGGCACTGTTTCCGTTCAGGGAGCGGCTCCGCAGGAGCTGGAGGTCGAGAAGGTCAACGGCGGGTTTATAGGCGTCAGGGTCCCTGCCGGCGTGTGCGAGCTCAGCTTTACCTATAAGACCCCGGGCGGAAGCCTCGGAGTTGTGTGTACGGTCGTTGGCATCGTCCTTTTCGGAGGGTACATCTTCCTGTGCTACGTTGTGCTGAAACGCAGACCCGTGAGGTATGCTCACCTCTATCCCGTGGACCAGACCGAGGGCGTCAAGGCGCATAAATCCTACATTGACCAGTTGTCGAAGCAGATATACGATTTCCCGGAAAAGGGCGTTGTCAACACTGAAAAGGAGCTTTCCTGGCCGGACGTTGAAGAGAGCTTCATGGACCGGGAGCGTTACGATTTCAAGAGCCGCAGGCCCAAGCCGAGAAACTCCCACATAACCGAGGACGATGAGGCGTACAACGTAATGAAGGAGCTTGACGAAAAGAAAAACAGAAGCGATGACGAGCTTTGAGGAGAACGATATGGAACATCTTGAAGAAAAAACAGTATCCAGCGAGCAGAAGTTTGATGGCAGGATAGTAAAGCTCTTTGTTGACAAGGCGGAGCTGGAGGACGGCAGGATAGTCACCCGTGAGGTTATACGCCACCCGGGCGGAGTGTGCGTGCTCCCGCTCACTGACAAGAACGAGGTGCTTTTCGTGCGGCAGTTCCGTTATCCGCACCAGACGGTGCTTCTGGAGATACCCGCAGGCAAGCTGGAGTATGGCGAAAACCATCACGAGTGCGGTCTGCGTGAGCTCAGGGAGGAAACCGGCTGCACCTGTGACGACTACACCTATCTCGGCAGCCTGATCCCGACCCCGGCATACTGCGGCGAGGTAATTCATATGTACCTTGCAAGGGGGCTCCACTCCGGCAGCCAGAAGCTGGACGATGGCGAGTTCCTTGACGTTGTGAAGATACCACTTGACGAGGCAGTAGCCATGGTCATGCGCAACGAGATACAGGATTCCAAGACCCAGATAGCGCTGCTCAAGACCAGGCTGCTTCTGGAAAAGAACTGACGGTCAGTGTATGTGGCGCTGGTAGGCGTCGATGATGCTGTGCTCCAGGGCTTCACGGGCTTCGGGGTTTATCGGGTGGATTATGTCCCGGTAGACTCCGGTGTCCTCACGGCGGCTGGGCATGGCAACGAACAGCCTGTCGTCCCCCTGCACTACCTTTATGTCATGCACCGCAACGGAATTATCCAGCGTGACGGATACTACCGCACGCAGCCTTCCTTCGTGCATGGTCTTTCTGATCCTGATGTCGCTTATTTCCATAAGAACCCTCCATTGTTTTTGGTGTTATTGTGGGAATTTTTGCGGATAATATTCATACAGATATAGCAATAACTTTTCCGAAAGAAGGAGTTTTACCGTGGAAGATTTTCTTACTGGAAAGAAGCACATTCACTTTATCGGCATTGGCGGCTCCGGAATGTACCCGCTGGCTCAGATACTGCATTCCCAGGGGTATTACCTGACGGGTTCCGACAACAATGAAACTGCGACCCTGGACGCTGTACGCAAGATGGGGATACCGGTGCATCTCGGTCATTCCCCGGCAAATATCGAGGGCGCTGATCTTATCGTCCACACCGCTGCGATAATGGCGGATAACCCCGAGCTCATCGCAGCAAAGAACAGCGGCGTGCTCACGGTAGAGCGCAGCGAGCTGCTGGGACTTGTCACAAGCTGGTACAGCAAGGCGTTCTGTGTCAGCGGCACCCACGGAAAGACTACCACGACCTCCATGCTGACACATATCCTGCTGGCGGCAGGTATCGACCTTTCCGCAGTCATAGGCGGAAAGCTCAAGGCGATAGGCGGCAGCGGCAGGGCAGGCAAGAGCGAGTATATGGTCTGCGAGGCGTGCGAGTTCGTTGACACGTTCCTGAAGCTGTTCCCGAACATCTCGATAGTGCTGAATATCGACCGGGATCATCTTGACTATTTCAAGACCATGGAGAATCTGAAGCTCAGCTTCTCGAAGTTCTGCAAAAAGACCACCGATATGGTCATAGCAAACGGCAGCGACGCCAACACCATGGAAGCTGTAAGTGCGAGCGGTACAGCTGCGAGGGTCATTACTTTTGGCAAGACCTCCGACTGCGACTTCTATCCGGAGAACATCGACCACAAGGCGGATTTCCTGACCGAGTTCGACCTCATGCACCACGGCGAAAAGCTGGAGCATATTGCGATACACGTGCCCGGGCTGCATAACGTTTACAACGCCGTTGCAGCGTGTGCGGCTGCTTATTCTGCGGGAATTCCTGCGGAGGCGCTGCGGGATGGCCTTGACAAGTTCGGCGGCGCAATGCGCAGGTTCGAGCGTCTCGCAGAGATCAACGGCGTGACCATCGTGGACGACTATGCACATCACCCCGCAGAGATCGCTGCTACCCTCAGGACTGCAAAGGAAATGAGCTTCAAGAGGGTCTGGGCAGTACATCAGCCGTTCACATATTCACGCACGGCGATGCTGCTTGACGAGTTCGTGCAGGCGCTTTCCATTGCTGACAGGGTCGTGCTGACCGAGATAATGGGCAGCCGTGAGAAAAACACGTATAACATCTATTCAAAGGACCTGGCCGAGAAGATAGACGGCTGCGTGTGGTTCACCGGAATGGAGGAGGTCGCACAGTACGTTGCGGCGAATGTCCTGTCCGGGGACCTGGTTATAACGCTGGGCTGCGGGGATATCTACAAGGCAGCGGACAGAATGATCGAAATACTAAAAGGAGAATAAAGGAGCACTGAATGTTTGAACTGAAAAAGACCGAGGGACGTGCACGAAGGGGCGTTTTCACGACCCCGCACGGTGCGATAGAAACGCCGTTTTTCATGAACGTGGGGACCGCCGCTGCAATCAAGGGCGGCATTTCCTCCGTTGACCTGAAGGGACTGAAAACGCAGGTGGAGCTGTGCAACACCTATCACCTGCACCTCAGACCCGGCGACGATATCATCTACAAGATGGGCGGACTTCACAAGTTCATGAACTGGGACAAGCCTATCCTGACGGACAGCGGCGGATTTCAGGTGTTCTCCCTGGCGAAGCTGAGGAAGATCAAGGAAGAGGGCGTGTACTTCGCAAGCCATATCGACGGCAGGCGTCTGTTCATCGGCCCCGAGGAGAGCATGCAGATTCAGTCACACCTCGCTTCCACTATCGCAATGGCGTTTGACGAGTGCGTTGAGAACCCGGCGCCCAGGGATTATGTCCAGCGTTCAGTCGAGAGGACCACGAGATGGCTCCAGCGCTGCAAGGACGAGATGGCAAGGCTGAATTCCCTGCCGGAAACGATAAACAGGCAGCAGATGCTGTTCGCAATAAATCAGGGCGGAACCTATGATGATATCCGGGTAGCCCACATGCAGACCATCTCCCAGATGGACCTTGACGGCTACGCCATCGGCGGTCTTGCAGTCGGCGAGCCTACCGAGGAGATGTATCATATACTTGATGTGGTACTGCCGCATGCGCCGGTGGACAAGCCCAGGTACCTCATGGGCGTGGGAACTCCGTCGAATATAATCGAGGGAGTGTACCGTGGTGTTGACATGTTCGACTGCGTGATGCCCAGCCGAAACGCCCGCCATGCGACGATATTCACCTGGGGCGGCATAATGCACGCCACCAACAAGTGCTACGAGCTCGACGACCAGCCGCTTGACCCTGAGTGCGACTGCCCTACATGCCGGAATTTCAGCCGTGCGTATATCCGCCATCTGTTCAAGGCGGGGGAGCAGCTCGGCGGCAGACTTGCGGTGCAGCATAATCTGTATTTCTACAACACTCTTATGGAGAAGATACGCCAGGCACTGGACGAGGGCAGGTTCGAGGAGTTCAGGAACCAGTACTCCGCACGGCTTGCGACTCTTGTGGATAAGGGGTAACATATGAAGCTGATAAGCATAGGCTTCGGCAATACTGTGAACGCCGACAGGATAGTCGCCGTGGTGAGCCCGGAGGCTGCACCGGTGAAGCGTATAGTCCAGCTCGCCAAGGACAACGGAACGGCGATAGACGCCACCTGTGGCAGGAGGACGAAATCAGTCATAATCTGCGACAGCGGTCATGTCGTGATGTCCGCCCAGGCGCCGGAAACCATATCCGGAAAGACTTCCTCAGACGAGGAATAATGCATATAATCTGATATAAAAAGGAGAAACAACATGGAAAAGGGTCTGCTTTTTGTAGTATCTGCGCCGGCTGGCTGCGGCAAGGATACCATTCTCGAACAGCTGTTCAAATGCACGGATAATGTCGGATATTCGGTATCCGCTACCAGCCGTGCTCCAAGGGAGGGCGAAGTAGACGGCGTGCACTACCATTTCCGCACCCGGGATCAGTTCGAGCAGATGATAAAGAACGAGGAGGTCCTTGAATATACCGAGTACTGCGGCAACTACTACGGAACTCCCAGAAAGGCCGTGGAGGACATGCTTTCAGCCGGTAAGGACGTGATACTCAAGATAGAGGTCGAGGGCGCAATGAATATCAAGCGCCTGTTTCCGGAGTGCTGCCTGGTGTTCATACTCCCACCGTCAATGCATGAGCTGGAGCGCCGTCTGAGAAAGCGTGGCACCGAGACAGAGGAGAAGATAATCGAGCGCACCGCCCAGGCACGTGAGGAGCTGAAATTTGCCGAGAAATACGACTACCTTATCGTCAACGGTGAGCTTGAAAAGGCAGTGGACGACCTCAAGGCGGTCATCATGGCAGAGAAGCTGCGCAAGGTACGCAGACTTCCGCTGCTGAAGGATCTCAGGGCAGAATGACGGAGTCGGTCCAGGCGGCTGTAGAGGGAACTGCGTACAGCTTTGACACGCTGTTTACGTATCTGGTTCCGGACAGCCTCTGCGGGAAGATAACCGCAGGAATGAGGGTGGTCGTTCCGTTCGGCAGGGGGAGCCAGAGCCGGGTGGCACTGGTGTTTTCCGTAGGTCCGGCGCCGGAGGAACGGGCAAAGCTGAAATATGTCAGTTCCATTGCGGACAGCGAGCCGGTCATTTCCACGGAAATGATACATCTGTGCAAGTGGATACGTGACAACACGTTCTGCACATATTTTGACGCTTTCCGGGCGATACTCCCTCCGGGGCTGAGTTACACGCTCCAGACCCGTTACGAGCCGGTAAATGGCTTTTCAGGCGAGCTCACCGGGCAGGAGCATCAGCTACTGGAGCGTATCTCTCAGCTGCGGGAGCGTTTTTCTGCGGAGCCCACGGAGAAGCCGCTTCTGAAGTCCCTGACCGAAAAGGGCGCAGTGCAGGAGATGGAGCTCCTGCGCCGCAGGGTCGGCGATGAAACCACCATGATGGTGAAGCTCGCTGAACTCCCGGCGGAGGCTGAAACTCCCCGGCTGACCCCGAAGCAGAAGCAGGTGCTGGAGTTCCTGCAGGAAAACTCGGCGGCTTCGGTGCATGAAGTCTGCTATGCCCTGAACATCACCGCTGCGGTGGTGAAAAGGCTGGTGGAGAAAGGGCTGCTTGAAGAATATGAGTATCAGGTGTTCCGTCTGGAGAACACGGAAAAGCACACGGAGGACCCCTCGGATATCGTGTTTTCTCCGAAACAGCAGGCGGTCTTTGACGGTCTGCTGGAGCTGATGAACCGTGACGAACCGAAGTGTGCGCTGCTACGTGGCATAACCGGCAGCGGCAAGACCTCCGTGTTCATTCGGCTGATAGACGAGGCGGTGAAGCAGGGAAAGTCCGCAATAATGCTGGTGCCGGAGATATCCCTGACTCCGCAGATGGTGGGCAAGTTCCGCAGGCTGTTCGGCGATGATGTGGCGATACTCCACAGCAGCCTTTCTCTGGGCGAGCGTGCGGACGAATACACCCGCATTCGCACCGGCAGGGCGCATATCGTTGTCGGTACGAGAAGCGCAGTTTTCGCACCGGTAAGGGACCTCGGCATAATCGTCATCGATGAGGAGGGCGAGGGGACCTATAAGTCCGAAAGCGCCCCGAGGTATCACGCCCGGGACGTGGCAAAGCAGCGCTGTTTCTGGCATGGGGCGTTTCTGCTGCTGGCTTCTGCTACCCCCTCGCTGGAGAGCTATTATTACGCAAAGACCGGTCGCTACAGCCTGTTTGAGCTGGACGAGCGGTATAACAACGCCGTTCTTCCGGAAGTATATATTGTTGACATGCGGATAGAGTCTCAGAATGGCAACCACTCTGCGTTCAGCATGCCGCTTATCGAGGAGATACAGAAAAATCTCGACCGGGGTGAGCAGTCGATACTTCTTCTGAACCGACGGGGTTATCATACCAGCGTGCGCTGTGCGACCTGCGGAAAGGCGCTGGAGTGCCCCAACTGTGCGCTCCCGCTGACCTATCACAAGGCGAACGGCGCTGTGATATGCCACTACTGTGGATACTCCCATGCGCTGGGGGCGGTCTGCCCCTCCTGCGGGAGCAGGTTCCTGATGATGAAGGGCACCGGCACGCAGCGCATAGAGGATGAGATATCCGAGCTGTTCCCCAAGGCGAGGATACTCCGCATGGATGCTGACACCACCGCTGCCAAGAACGCTTTCGAGAGCAAGTTCAAGGCGTTCGCAGCGGGGGAGTACGATATTATAGTCGGCACGCAGATGATAGCCAAGGGTCTGGATTTTCCGAATGTGACCCTGGTCGGCGTGCTGCGGACTGACAACAGCCTGTACGCCGGGGACTTCCGTGCGTACGAGCGTACGTTCTCGCTGATAACCCAGGTCGTCGGCAGGGGCGGCAGGGGCGGCAAACGGGGCAGGGCGCTGATACAGACGTTCACCCCGGAGCATTACGTGCTGAACCTCGCCGCCAACCAGAACTACCCGGATTTCTACGCAGAGGAGATAGAACTGCGTCAGGCGATGCTGTACCCGCCGTTCTGCGATATCGTGGTGATAGGCCTGACATCGCTTATAGACGAGGAGTGCAGCCGTGCGGCTCTGAAAATCCGTGACATCGTGGACGGGCACCATCGCAGCGACTGTCCCGAAATTCCGCTGAGGATACTGGGACCGGCAAGGAACGTTATAGGAAAGGTCAACGGGCGCTACCGCTGGCGGCTGATACTGAAGTGCAGGAATTCCGCTCCGCTGCGGCGGCTGGTGGAAACCGTGCTGAAGGAAGCCGGGGCGGACAAGTCGATCAGGAATACGGCGATATTCGCTGATATGAACGGCGACCCGTGAACATAGAAAGGACGATAGACATGGCATTAAGGCAGATAGTAAAATTCGGCGAGGACATTCTCCGCAAGAAAAGCAGACCCGTGACGAAGTTCGATGAGCGCCTGTGGGAGCTCCTGGACGATATGGCGGATACCATGCACGACAAGGATGGCGCAGGTCTTGCGGCGGTCCAGGTGGGAGTTCTCCGCCGGGTGGTGGTGATAGACGTCCATGATGAGCATGGCGTGATAGAGCTGATAAACCCGGAGATAGTATCTGCCGATGGCTCACAGACCGGCAGCGAGGGCTGCCTTTCCGCCCCGAATATGTGGGAGGAGGTCGAGCGGCCGAACGTTGTCACCGTAAAGGCGCAGGACCGTCACGGCAACGAGTTCACCATGACCGGAACGGCGCTGCTTGCAAGGGCGTTCTGCCATGAGCTGGACCACCTTGACGGCGTGCTTTTCATCGACCATGTAAAGAACAGCGAGATACCCGCATTCAGGAATGTTACAGCAAGATAAGGGGAGCAGAAATGGCAGTTTTGGAGATATTGCAGTTCGGAAATGATGTGCTGCGTCAGAAAAGCGAGGAGGTCACAGAGTTCAATGAGGAACTGTGGGAGCTCCTGGACGACATGGCGGAAACTATGTATGACGCCGGTGGAGTTGGTCTGGCGGCACCGCAGATAGGTGTGCTGAAGCGGGTGGTAGTCATCGATACAGACGACGATCACGGGCTTATGGAGCTGGTTAATCCCGTTATCGTGGCTATAAAGGGAAAGCAGCATGAGCCCGAGGGGTGCCTTTCTTACCCCGGCAGGAGCGGCTATGTGGTGCGTCCGGCAAAGGTCAAGATAAAGGCGCAGGATCGTTACGGCAGACGTAAGGTATATGTCGGCTCGGGGCTGCTGGCAAGGGCATTCTGCCATGAAACCGACCACCTGAACGGCATTCTGTACTCAGATAAGGTTGACGAATGGGAGGAGGACGAGAAATGAAGCTGGTATTTATGGGAACCCCCGTATTTGCGCTTTCCTGCCTGGAGCAGCTCATCGCAGCAGGGCATGAGGTCGCAGCGGTATTTACACAGCCGGACAAGCCCAAGAACCGTGGCAAGCAGATACAGATGACCCCGGTCAAGGAGTGCGCACTGAAGCATGATATCCCGGTTTATCAGCCGCTGAGCCTGCGCAGGGGCGAGGACGCTGAAAAGTCCCTGGAGGTGCTGAAAGAGATCGCACCGGATTGCATAGTCGTGGTCGCTTACGGGCAGATACTTCCTGAAAGCATACTGGAGCTGCCGAGGTTCGGCTGCATAAACGTGCATGCTTCCCTGCTGCCGATGTACCGGGGAGCGGCTCCGATACAGCGCTGCATTCAGTTCGGCGAAAAGCGCACCGGGGTCACTACCATGTATATGGCAAAGGGGCTCGACACCGGCGACATGATACTTCGTGACGAACTGGATATTCCGGAGGACATGACCGGCTCGGAGCTTCATGACAGGCTCTCCGAGATGGGCGGCAGGCTCATCGTAAAGACCCTGGAGGAAGTCCAGAACGGCACAGCGCCGAGAATTCCCCAGGAGGGCGACACCTGTTATGCTTCCATGATAAGCAAGGAAGAGCTGCTGCTGGACTTCACCAAGCCCGCCGTGCAGGTGAGGGACTTTATCCGTGCGATGTCCGCAGCGCCCTGTGCATATACGCTGCTTGACGGCAAGCGCCTTAAAGTCTACGGCGCAAGGCTTTCCGACAGGAGCTTTTCCGGCACCCCCGGCGAGATAACCGACCCGGACAGCTTCGCAGTAATGTGCGGCGACGGCGCAGTGGAGTTCACCGAGATACAGCCCGAGGGCGGCAAGCGCATGGAGGTTCAGGCGTATCTCCGGGGAAAGAAGCCGGTAAAGGGCACCATTCTGGGTAAATGACCGCAAAAAACGCATACTAACCGTAATTGACACCACCCTGGAACAGGAGGAACTTTATGGTACAGATACTCATTTCAGCAGCCGCAAGGCATACGAACTACCTGAGCGTGGGCTACACCACGGCATATTTTCTGTGCATAGCTGCATTAATTTTCGCACTGATATGCTCTGTAAATGTCAATACGACATTCAATAAATATAACCGTGTCAGCAGCAGACGTGGCATTACCGCCGCTGATGTCGCAAGGAGGATACTCGACCGCAACGGGCTTTATTATGTCCAGGTACAGCGTATCTCCGGCAACCTGACCGACAACTACAACCCACGCACCAACATCGTTTCACTTTCCGACAGCGTTTATGACAGCACTTCGCTGGCGGCTATCGGAGTTGCGGCGCACGAGTGCGGTCATGCGGTGCAGCACGCCCAGGGTTATATTCCTATAAAGATACGCACGGCGATATTTCCGCTGGCGCAGCTTGGCTCATCGGCGTATTTCATCGTGTTCATTCTCGGGCTGATATTCAGCTTTGATCCGCTGGTCAATGCGGGGATCATGCTGTTTATGTTCGTTGTGCTGTTCCAGCTTGTCACTCTGCCGGTGGAGTTCAATGCGAGCCGCCGTGCTATGCAGACCATCAGCAGCGAGGGTATTCTGGAGCAGGACGAGCTCTACGGTGCACGCCGCACCCTGACCGCTGCTGCAATGACCTATGTTGCGAGCCTGCTGGTGTCGTTCACACAGCTCCTCAGGCTGCTTTCATACAGGAACAGGCGATAATTCACCGGGACTGACCGGTTACATAAAAGGAGGGCTGGCTATGGCTGATCCACGGCTGACAGTCGTAAAAATGCTGATGAAGATGGACAGCAGCGAGGCGTATTCCAATCTGCTGCTGGACCATGTTTTTTCCGAGGCGGATCTCAGCGACAGGGACAAGGCCTTTGCGGCGGCGCTGTTTTACGGAGTGCTGGAGCGCAGGCTCACCCTTGATCACGTTATTGAAATGAACTCCAGGATACCTTTTGAAAAGCTGGATAAGGCGGCGGTACAGATACTCAGAACCGGGCTGTATCAGCTTATGTACATGCCCTCCGTCCCTGAAAGTGCAGCGGTGAACGAGAGCGTGAAGCTCTGCAAAAAGCTGAAGTGCTTCTCGGCGCAGGGCTTTGTGAACGGAATGCTTCGCAGCTTTATCAGGAATGGGAAGAAGATAAGCTACCTCGGCATGGAGCCTGAAAATCGGCTCTCCGTGGAGTACTCCTGCCCGGAATGGCTCACAGAAAAGCTGCTGAACGAATATGGCACGGACTTCACGGTCAGGGCGCTGAAAGCCTCCGTGGGCAAGCCACCGGTCTATGCGAGGGTGAACACGCTGAAAACCACGACCGACAAGCTTCTTGCGGAGCTTGCAAAGCACAGGGTCAGGGCGGAGGCGTTCCCGGGGCTGGAGAACTGCATAAGTCTTGACAAGGCGGGGGACATCGAGAAATGCGCTCCGTTCCGTCAGGGACTTTTCCACGTGCAGGATATCTCGTCACAGCTATGCTGCCTGACCTTGCGCCCTGTGGTGAACGAAACTGTCCTGGACGTCTGTGCGGCTCCCGGTGGTAAGAGTTTCACGCTGGCGGAGCTGATGGGAAACAACGGCACACTGTACAGCATGGACCTCCACGATATGCGTGTAGGGCTCATCGAGGACGGCGCCGCAAGGCTCGGGATAAAGATAATAAAGGCTATGCAGAACGACGCTTCAAAGTTCAACGGTGCGCTCCCGCAGGCGGACAGGGTGCTCTGCGATGTGCCCTGCTCCGGGCTCGGAGTTATCCGCCGCAAGCCGGAGATAAAGTACAAGGATCCAGCAGAGTTCGCAGGACTGCCGGAGATACAGTATCAGATACTGGAAACCTCCGCAAGATACGTAAAGCCGGGGGGAACTCTGGTTTATTCAACATGTACCCTCTCCCGGGACGAGAACGACAATGTCGCAGATCGTTTTGCGAGGGAACACCCGGAATTCACGCCGATCGTGCAGCCGGTCCCGTACCCGGCTCCCGGGGACCACAAACGGACCTACTGCCCGGACGAAAACGGCGGCGATGGATTTTTTACGGCGTCCTTCCGCAGAACTTGAGAAAGGTTATTTAATTGGAAGAACTGGAAAAAACAGATATACTTGCTCTCACTAAGGAGGAGCTCACCGCAGAGATAGTTGCGATGGGTGAAAAGGCGTTCAGGGCGAAGCAGATCTATGAATGGCTGCACGTCAAGAAAGTCAGTGATTTTTCACAGATGACCAATATTTCTGCACAATTTCGTGAGGCTCTGGCAAGAAAATTTTGTCTAAAACACCTAATTATCAAAAAAAGACTTGTATCTCAGCTGGATAATACGGTAAAATATCTTTATGGGCTTCCGGACGGCGAGGCTGTGGAAACGGTTCTCATGGAGTACAAGCACGGGAACAGCCTGTGTATCTCCACCCAGGTCGGCTGCCGGATGGGATGCCGGTTCTGTGCAAGCACCATAGCCGGGTTCGTAAGGCATCTGCTGCCGAGTGAAATGCTGCTCCAGGTCTATGAAACAGAGCGTGACAGCGGCAGACACGTGGACAGCATCGTGCTGATGGGTATCGGTGAGCCGCTGGACAACTACGATAACGTGATGAAGTTCCTGACCCTTATGAACAGCGAGGGTGACGGAATGAGCCTGCGGCATATCTCCATTTCCACCTGCGGGGTGGTCCCGAGGATCTACGACCTTGCCGAGCTCAAGACCGGGCTCACGCTGTCGATCTCCCTGCATGCGGCAACGGACGAGCGCCGCAGCGAGATAATGCCTATCAACAGAAAGTATCACCTTGACGAGCTCATGAAGGCGTGCCGGTACTATTTCAGCAAGACCGGCAGGCGTATAAGCTTCGAGTATTCTCTCATTGAGGGCGTGAATGACACGGAACAGTCGGCGCAGGAGCTTATAGATCTGCTGGGCGGCTTCATGTGCCACGTGAACCTGATACCGATAAACGAGATACGTGAGCGGGACTTCCGCAAGAGCCGTTCGGTGGAGAAGTTCCAGAAGCGCCTGTGCGACGCCGGCATAAACGCCACGGTGCGCAGGACCCTGGGCGCAGATATAAGTGCGGCATGCGGTCAGCTAAGGCGGGACGGCGGCATGAAGGATCCCGCACAGTCCGCAGAAAATACAACAGGCGGTGAGTTATGAAGATTTTCAGCAAGACAGATATAGGGCTGCTTCGTGAGGAGAATCAGGACTGTGTCTGGAGCAGCGTGCTTTCAGAGAAGGCGTGCGCTGCGGTATTATGCGACGGCATGGGCGGCGAGGCTCACGGCGGGCTTGCGAGCCAGCTTGCGGTCGATGTGATATCCAGACGCATCAGCGAGAATTTCACGGAGTTCATGAGCCGCAATACGGTGCGCAATCTGCTTATTACTGCGGTTTCCGCTGCGAACAGCATCGTGTATGACACGGCGCTGAAGGAGCCGCCGGGGACGGTCATGGGAACGACCTGCGTTGCTGCCATAGTTTCAGACGGCAGGGCGTACATCGTGAATGTCGGCGACAGCCGTGGGTACCACCTGTTCACCAGCGAGGACAGCGAGTGCATTCAGCAGGTGACCAAGGATCACTCCCACGTGCGTGACCTTATCGACCGTGGCGAGATCACCGAGGATCAGGCTAAGACCCACCCGGAGCGCAATAAGATCACCCGTGCCATCGGCGCTGAAAGCAACGTCACCACCGATTATTTCGAGGTTGACCTGAGCCAGGGCGACATGCTGCTGCTGTGCTCTGACGGGCTCTCTTCCTACGGCGACGACATGGATATCCTTGATATCTGCTTTGAAAATCAGCCGGAGGAGATCTGTGAAAAGCTGGTAGACTATGCAAACGAAAACGGTGGTCACGACAATATTTCTGTGGCGCTGTTCGCAGTCTGAGAATGTTTACAGATTAGTTACAATATATTGAAATCAGTTGACAGTTGACGCCGTAATGTGGTATCATATTATCGGTGATATTTCAGCAGGTTCTCATTGCCGGCGCTTCCATACGGCGCATCGGCGGATATGATAATGTATGGAGAAATGGCGGAGCATTTATGGACAGTAATATCGGAAAGAAGCTCGATGGCAGGTATGAACTGCTGGAGCTTATCGGCGTCGGGGGCATGGCGGATATCTACAAGGCCCGTGACATTGAAGAGGACCGTATCGTTGCAGTCAAGATACTCAAGACCGAGTTTGCAGGCAGCGATGAGTTCCTGCGCAGGTTTCGCAATGAGTCAAAGGCGATAGCACTGCTTTCTCACCCGAATATAGTAAAGATATACGATGTTGGCTTCACGGACAAGGTGCAGTTCATAGTAATGGAATATGTAGACGGCATAACCCTGACGGATTACATCGAGCAGCAGGGAGTTCTGAAGTGGCGTGACGCAGTACATTTCACCATTCAGATACTTAAAGCGCTCCAGCATGCGCATGACCGTGGGATAGTACATCGTGACATAAAGTCCAGCAACGTCATGCTGCTCAGCGATGGCACGATAAAGGTCATGGACTTCGGTATCGCACGCTTCAACCGTGAGAACAACAAGACCATGTCCGAAAAGACCATCGGCTCCGTTCATTACATCAGCCCGGAGCAGGCACGTGGCGATATCACGGACGAGCGCAGCGACATCTATTCCGTGGGCGTTGCACTCTATGAAATGCTGACGGGCAAGAAGCCCTTTGACGGCGACACGCCTGTTGCGATAGCTCTCATGCACATGCAGAGCACGCCGAAGAAGCCCTCTGAGATAAACAGCACCATCGCCGAGGGTCTTGAGCAGATAGTAATGCGTGCGATGCAGAAGGACCCTGCGCAGCGCTATCAGACAGCCGGTGAGATGATCAAGGATCTTGAGGAGTTCCGTAAGAACCCTGGTATTGTTTTTGACTACAAATACAATTCAACTGACGGCACCACAAAGTACTTCGACCGCCCGATACCTGCGGCTGAGCAGGAGCGCAAGCGCCGCCAGCAGAACCAGGATCCCGATGACGACGAGTATGATGACGATGACGAAGATGACGACGAGGACGAGTACGAAGAGCGCCGTTCTCCGCTGATACCAATTCTTTTTGCGGTGGGAACAGCTTTCGTTATCGCAACTGTGTTCCTGGTGCTTGTTATAGTGTTCAAGAACCTTGATGTGACAGGGGACGATGTAAAGTCCGTTATCGGAGTTTCCGATGCCAGCACCGTCAGCGTGACCGACAACAATGAGTTCCTTATGCCGAACCTGCTGGGCCTGAGCTGGGACGAAGCGAACCAGAAATACTCCAAGTACATGAACCTCAAGGCTGAGCAGGAGTGGAGCACCGTGACCAAGGATCAGATCTTCGACCAGGAGTACGCTGAGGGCAGGAAGATCAAGATCGGCACCGAGGTCACTGTAAAGGTCAGCAAGGGCATACGCCAGGTCGAGATACAGAATCTTGAGAACCTGAGCCTTTCCGTTGCTGAAACCAAGCTACAGAAGGACGGCTTTGTCGTCAGAAAGACCTATGAGGAGAACGATGATATCCAGAAGGATAATGTTATCCGCACTGAGCCCGGCGCACATGAGATGGCGGACCAGGGAAGCACTGTAGTCCTGGTAGTCAGCCTTGGCCCGATGGATACGCAGGTTAATGTGCCGAAGTTCGTTTCTCTGCCGCTTTCTGTTGCTATACAGCGTGCTGACGAGTACCACCTGAAGTATCAGGTCGAGTACGAGGGCAGCGAGGAGTACGACGAGGACGTTGTAATGAAGCAGAGCATCGAGCCTAACAGCCGTGTTGACCGTGACACTGAGATACTGTTCACAGTAAGCACCGGCAAGCCCGATGAAAAGACCAAGGATCTGAAGTTCTCACTGCCGAAGAAGGCTACAGGCGAGTTCATCTTCAACTATTATGTTGACGGAGTTCTTGACGAGGCTGCAAAGGTACAGATGGATATCGGTCTTGCTTCCAGCAAGTCGATGAAGTACACCGTTGTTGGAAAGCCCGGCGAAACAAAGAAGGTAACGATCAAGGTAACTTCCGTAGATACCGGCAGGACCGGAACCTATATGGACATCACCGTAACGTTCCCTGAGGACGGTGGAAAGATCACTGCGGAGGACGTTGTGAACAGCAAGATCTTCACTGACCTCCAGGTACCTGAAGAGAGCGATGAACCGATCTTTGAAACTGGCGAAACAACGCCCGACACCGTTGACACCAATGAAACAGAACCCGAAGAAACCTCACCGGCTCACACGACTACACCGTCCGAGCCTGATGAGCCGGGTTCCGGAATAGCCGTTGAGCAGTAAGAACAGGGGGTAATGATATTTCTGCTGAATATCATGATCACGGAATAATAACAAAAGCAGTCGGGGGCATCTATTATGTAGATGCCCTTTCGGGCTTTGGAGAAACCATGGAGCTCCACCCGGACGGGAGAACGCTGAAATGTGCCGCCCGGGGAATATTCCGGCAGAACGGGACAAGCCCCAGTGCCGGAGATATCGTGGAGGTAGTCAGCCAGGAGAACCACGAACCGCTTATCGCAAAGATACTTCCACGCAGGAATTATCTTGTGCGTCCGCCGCTTGCGAACCTTGACGGCATAGTTTTCGTTATAAGCTGTGCAGACCCGGCACCGAACCGTTTTATTCTTGATAAGCTGATAGCGATTGCGGACAGCAAGTCCATCGAGCCGATGATAGCATTCACCAAGTGCGACCTTGAACAGGCCGAAGAGCTTGCGGAGATCTATCGGAACATCGGCATAACGGTCTGCATGGTGAACAATATGACCGGCGAGGGAGCCGACACTGTGCGAAGCTTTATAGACGGCAGAGTGACTGCGTTTATCGGGAATTCCGGCGTCGGTAAGTCGAGCCTGATGAATTCGCTTTTCCCGCAGCTTTCCCTTGAAACGGCGGTGATAAGCAGAAAACTGGGAAGGGGAAAGCACACCACCCGCCAGGCTCAGCTTTACCGCCTGAGCGACCTTGATCCGTCCATGACCGGTTACGCCGCTGACACTCCGGGATTTTCCACCGTAGATACGGAGCGATACTGCCGCATTCCCGCCAGGGAGCTTGACAACAGCTTCCGTGAGTTTGCCCGGTATGCGGAGAAATGCCGGTTCGCCGACTGTGCGCACATCAAGGAAAAGGACTGTGCGGTGCGGGCGGCAGCGGAGAGCGGCGAGATAGCCCGTTCCCGCTATGAGAGCTACCTCAGAATGCATGAGGAAGCCAGTAAGATAAACGACTGGGAGTGATCGTATGCCGAAGATATGTTCAATAATATGCGGCTCCCCCGAGGGCAGGCTGACCGGGCGTCCGGAGGGTCTGATAATATGCGCTGACAGAGGATATGACATAGCCCTTGAGGCGGGAGTGGAGCCTGATGTCATAGTTGGAGATTTTGACAGCTCCGGCATTACTCCGCCGGAAAATATACGTGTGATAAGGGTAGATCCCGTGAAAGACGACACAGACACTATCCTTGCGTGCGACACGGCGATAGAACAGGGCTGTGACGAGATACGCCTCTACTGTGCCACCGGCGGCAGACCCGACCACACGATTGCAAACATCCAGACGCTGGAGTACCTGCGTGTGCGTGGAGTCCATGGCGTGATAGTAGGCGAGCGGTTCAGGATATACCTTGTGCATGAGCGTGAGGTGGTCATTCCGGCATTCAGCGGCTATGTTTCGGTATTCTCATACGGGGAAACATGTATCGTGAGCGAGTTCGGAATGAAGTACGAGATAGTCCGATACAGGCTGGATAATGCGTTTCCGCTCGGGGTAAGCAACGAGGTCGCCGCTGACGAGGGTCACATAATCGTCCACGGCGGTACGGCACTGGTCGTCGAGTACTATAACTGATTTATGAAATGAAAAATGGCTGTAAACTTAATTACAGCCATTTGTTTTTATGCAGCGTCCTGGGATGAAGTATTGTCAGACGGAGCGCCGGGGGCGCCGTCTGGAGGGGTAGGAGGATCTCCGTCAGGCTTTTCTCCGGGTCTGCCGAAACTTCCTCCGGGACCGCCCCAGTTACCTCCATCGTTGCGGCTCCAGGTGCCGCCGCCCGAGCCGGAAGCTCCGCCGCCGCTTACGCCGTCAGTTGCGGTGACAGTTGCAAGCAGCTCTTCATCGGAATAGACATAGTAGGTTGTGCCGCTGACCAGTTCCGGAGAAGAGAAAATAAGCGACTCGCAGGACTTCGGCGTAACAGCACTGAGGACAGCGTTGCCTTCTTCGTCCCGGACTTCGATGGTGGTGTCTGCTTCTGCCTTGCCGTATATGGAAATGCAGGGCTGTGAAAGAGTGCTAGGAGCCTGCGCCATTCCCTTTGAACCAAGTGCGATAAGTGTTCCGCCGCTCAGTGCAAAGGACTGGTCGTAGTCCAGCGCCCCATTGAAGTTGTCAGTCGGGCCAAACACGACAAGCGTGCCGCCGCTCATGGAAATGGTGCCGTTGGAGTCGATACCATCGCCGTTGGCATTAGATGTTACACTGCCTCCGGAGATCGTGATATACGGCGTATAGCCGAGTTCCGTAGAGCTTCCGCCTGCGTTGAGTCCATCATCGAATGCAACAAGACTGATGGTCCCGCCGGAAATTTCAATGCCGGGAGCCTCCAGACCCTCATAGCTTTTGGAAATGTTTATTTCGCAGCTGTCTATCGTCAGAAGCTCGTCTGCGTGAATGCCGTCATCGCCGGTGGAGAGGTTCAGTACGCCGCCGGTGATCGTGACCTTTCCGTTCGAGTGAACGGAGTCGTCAGCACAGTCTGCTGTGAGAGTTCCCCCGGTCATGGTTATGGTGGTTCCGGCTTTGACGCCTTTCATGCTCTCAACGCTTTCGCCGGAGCTGTCAGTCATCTGGCTGAAATCAAAACTGCTGCTTCCGTCTGTGGAGAAATCCCCGAAACGTCCGCCGCCAAAACCGCCGAAACCGCCCATTTCTGATTTGAACTCCACCTCGGCGCTTCCGCCGCCTGCGGTGATGTTTATTTCGCCGTCAGAAATGTTCAGCGCAGTTTCCGCCTGAATTCCATCGTTTCCGCTTACAATGTTGATGACACCGCCGGTTATGCTGACATATCCCTTGGAGCTGTCGCTGGAGTTCGTGGATTTGAGCCCGTCAAGACCGCTGTTGACTTTGATGTTTCCGGCTGCAACAAGGAGATAATCCTTGCCGATCATGCCGTCCTCAACGGCGTTGACGGTAACGTTGCCGCCGCAGAGCTTCAGTCCGTCCTTACTCTTTATGCCGTCCTTGTATGCGCCGTTGACCGTCAGAGAGCCCTCGCCATTTATAACGAGGGTGTCCCGGGAGAACAGCGCCGCCCCGGTGCTGTCAGCTTCGTCTGCGGAATATTCGGTGCCGTCCGAAAGGGAATTCTGCGTGTTGGAGTTGAGCGTGATGGTGAGCTTGTCAGATTTCTCGCACAGAATAGCCGGACCACTCTTGCAGGTAAGTTCAAGACCGTTCAGTACGAGGTATACATCATCGTCCTTGGTGCAGTCGATGATGATCTGTCCGTCTGCGCAGCTTCCGGAAACCGAATAGCTCCCGGCTGCGGAAATGGTGACAGTGTTCCCGTTGGCGGAAACTCCGCTGCCCATGCACTGTACGCCAGATGATGTAAAGGCTATTGCGCTGGAGCATTCCGACGACGGTGACAGGTCCTTGTCAGAGGCCTGATGAAAGGAAAGCTGAGCCGTATCTGCTGTTTCCCCCGTAGGCTGAGCAGTGGGGGCGCTGTCCGGAATATCCGATGAAGTTTCGTTGCTGCAGCCTGTATTAACTGAAAGTGCAAGTGAGCATAAAGCTGCCAGCACCCTGTAGCCAGATCTCATAATGGTACTCCTTAGTCCTTGCTGAAATGGTGTGCTTAAAGTGCGTCTGTCGAGTCAGGTGCAAGACCGATCGAAATTGCGAGGTTGCCGTTCCTGGTGCGGAGGTTGTCGATCAGTTCCTTTTCCCGGGAGGGGTCCTTTTCAACGATTTCGTAGCGCAGGTCGAAAAGTGTTCCCATTGCGGTGGTCTTGACCATGACGAGCTCATGAGAGGCAAGGTATTCGTCAAAGATATCGGTGAATGCGTCTGTGAAGTTCATGCTTTCAGGGATAGTAATGCGGAGCTGTTTTTTCCTGCGGGGCTCGCTGAACCAGGGCACAAGCCCGAGCACGGCGAGAACGATCCCCACCAGAACTGCAAGAAGCACTGCGAAAGCGATATATCCCATACCGGTCGCAAGACCGATACACATGCTGTAGAAAATGAAGCAGATATCCCGTGCATTTCCCGGGACTGAACGGAAGCGAACCAGGCTGAAGGCTCCCATGACTGCAACGCCGGCGCCGACGGAGCCGTTCACCATCATGATGACGGTCTGTACAAGGGCAGGCAGGACGATCAGCGTAATGAAAAGGTTGCCGGAATATTTTTTCGTGCCGATCCTGTAAAGAAAAGCTGCGAGAATGCCGAGTGAAAGGGAAATGCCGGTGCATATGAGCGAGGTGCCAAGGTCGAGCCCCTCGGCGGGAATTATCGTGTCAAACATAAGAAATCACTCCGTGGTCAGACGACCTCCGCCCGGCAGGCGGACAGCCCTTCAAGGTAGGCTTCACCGTATTTTGAGAAAGAGCCTGGAACAAGCGAGAGCTCAGACAGCATATGAACCAGCCACGTTGGAAATGCAGTTGCAGATTTTATCTCCATAACGCTGTATGGCTGGCAGTCGAGACGTTTTCCATGCGTTCCCCGGCGCATATCAAGTTCATCCGTGCGGTACCGAATGTTGTTGTCCAGCGTGAGCCGGAGCTCCGGGTCGTCCTTGCCGTGATAGGCACGTCGGTCATAGAAAACTGCGGCTGTGGGGGAGAGGGCGTAGCTCTTCATCAGCCAGTCTATCTCCTGTATCACCTGGCGGTCGTTGAATATCGTGAATTCAGGTATGACGCCGTTGGTGAGATACTGCGCCGCTTTTGCGTAAGTTGTCTTTATACGCCGTTTGTAGACAACGCCATCGTATTTCTTCTTGATCTCAAGGAAAGCTACGCTGCTGTCGGTGGGTGTGTTGTAGGTACGCAGCCTGACCTTTTGCTTGTATACGGGTTTAGCCAGGGAGGTCCGTATAAGCAGGCCGTCCGGGCTGTCGCAGTAAAGCGAGCCGTTGGTCTGCTGTGAGAAAACGTCCTCTTCCATATGTTCGGCGATGATACGGAGCACTGCCGCTTCAAGTTCTTCACTGAGGAGGTACTTTATTTCCCGCCGCATGAATGTGTTTGCGTAAGCCGTTTTACTCACTCCCTGTCTGTTCCTGATGGTAAAATTATATCGCACTAATGTGACAGTTTTATGATAGTCTATAAAGCATTTCGGGGGGCTGGGAAAAAAACATGCAATAAAATTGTGCATATTGCCAGACAGAAAAAAGAAAGCGGCAGATCACTCCGCCGCTTCTGTTTATTTATATATAGATGTCAGACCTTGATATCGCCAATGAACATACTATCACCAAACGAAAAGAAGCGATAGCGTTCCTGCACGGCGACTTCATATGCGTGGAGCGTCTTTTCACGCCCGAGGAAAGCGCTGACAAGCATTATGAGCGTGCTTTCCGGCAGGTGGAAGTTAGTTATCAGCCCGTCTATCACCTTGAACTCATAGCCTGGATATATGAATATTCCGGTGTCCTGGGTGAGGATAGGGGAGCTCGACCCGGTGAGCGGCGCTGTTCCCTTATCTGCTTCAGTCGGTGTGAACAGCTCAGGCTGGACTCCTGCTGCGGACTCCAGGGTGCGGCAGGAGGTCGTACCGACTGAGATGACACGTCCGCCGTTTGCTTTGCAGCGCCGGATCTTCTGGGCGGTCATCTCAGGAACGGAGTAATGCTCAACATGCATTTTGTGGTCGAGTATATTGTCCTCCTTGACCGGGCGGAAAGTCCCCAGCCCTACATGCAGGGTGACATAAGCGGTGTCCACACCCTTGTCTGCGAGCTTCCTGAACACGTTCTCTGTAAAGTGCAGACCGGCTGTGGGAGCTGCAGCAGAGCCGGTTTCACGGCAGTATATCGTGTTGTAGCGGTCCTTGTTCTGGAGCTTCTCGGTGATGTAGGGCGGCAGCGGCATCTGACCTATCCGGTCGAGAATGTCGAAGAAGTCCCCCTCGAACGAGAAGCGGACTATACGGTTCCCATCGTCCACAACGTCAAGGACTTCAGCGGAAAGTCCCTCCGGGAAATCAACGATAGCGCCGGGTTTCAGGCGCTTTCCCGGGTGTACGAGGGTTTCCCACTCGGTCAGGCTGAGCCGCTTCAGCAGAAGGAATTCCACGTGTCCGCCGCTGCCACGTTTCGTGCCGTAAATTCGTGCCGGAAACACCTTGCTGTCGTTCATGACCAGCAGGTCGCCGGGGCGCAGGTACTGGTCTATATTGTAGAAATGATCGTGGGTTATCTCGCCGGTGGTGCGGTCTATCGCCATCAGCCGGGAGCTGTCACGGGGTTCCACCGGAGTCTGTGCGATCAGCTCCTCCGGGAGCTCATAGTTGAAATCTGATTTTAACATTGTCATATCATACATTCCTTTGTCATAAATTATACATATATCATATTGTACCATAAATCGCCGGATAAATCAATTTTTCTGTGTTGTGAATTATCAACAAAATCAACGCTGTAATTGAAGAATATTTATACGAATGGGGGTTGACAACATTGCTGTTATGTGGTAAAATACTAATATATCGGTGCAGTGCTGCACCGAGCTGATAGAGGAGCGGAAAAGATCAGTAGCGCCGCCATTCCGGTCTGCGGAGACCGGCTGCGTGAAAGGCTTACCGCCGAAGAATGCATATTCCGTGATGTGCATGTCTGGCTGTGCGTCAAACAGGCGTCCGGTTGTCATCGGTCTGATGGAGAGCTATCGCATACCAATACGATATTGCCTTGGCAGCCGATGATTTACCCTCATCGGCTTTTTATGTAAATACGGGGCTGGCTTTGCGGTCAGGCTCCTAAAAAGAGAAAGGAAACAACACTCATGAAAGAAAAGTACAATGTCGGTATAATCGGCGCAACAGGTATGGTAGGTCAGCGCTTCGCTACCCTGCTGGAGAACCACCCCTGGTTCCATGTGGTTGCCCTCGCAGCTTCTCCCCGTTCCGCTGGCAAGACCTATAAAGAGGCGGTCGGCAGCCGCTGGCTGATGGATACTCCCATGCCCAAGAGCATGGAGGACATTGTTATCATGGACGCTTCTGCCGATGTTCAGAAGATCGCTTCCATGGTTGACTTCGTTTTCTGCGCAGTTGATATGAAAAAGGACGAGATCAGGGCTCTTGAGGAGCAGTATGCAAAGGCTGAGTGCCCCGTAATGTCCAATAACTCCGCAAACCGCTTCACTCCTGACGTTCCCATGATCATTCCTGAGGTCAACGCTGATCATGCTGCCATCATCGATGCACAGAAGAAGCGCCTCGGCACAAAGCGTGGCTTCATTTCCGTAAAGTCCAACTGCTCTATCCAGAGCTATGTTCCGGCTCTCTCTCCGCTGAGAAAGTTCGGCATCAAGAACATACTTGCCTGCACATACCAGGCTATCTCCGGCGCCGGCAAGACCTTCGAGACCTGGCCTGAGATGGTAGATAACCTCATTCCGTACATCGGCGGTGAGGAAGAGAAGTCCGAGCAGGAGCCCCTGAAGGTCTGGGGCCACATCGAGGGCAATGAGATAGTTAAGGCTCAGTCCCCGCTGATCACTACCCAGTGCCTGAGAGTTCCGGTTTCCAACGGCCATTTCGCAGCCGTATTCGTAAACTTCGAGAACAAGCCCTCCATGGACGAGATCAAGAAGATCTGGGCTGAGTACGCAGGCGAGCCCCAGGCTCTGAAGCTGCCCTCCGCTCCGAAGCAGTTCATTCACTATTTTGAAGAGGACAACATGCCCCAGGCTAAGCTCCACCGCAACCTTGAGGGTGGTATGGCAGTTTCTGTCGGCAGACTTCGTCCTGACACAATGTTCGATTACAAGTTCGTATGCCTGTCCCACAACACCCTGAGAGGTGCTGCCGGCGGTGCGGTTGAAATGGCTGAGCTGCTCGCTGCAAAGGGCTATCTGGACTGATCTCCGCTGAAAGGATCCCTATGAAAAAGACTATTTTTACCGGCGTAGGCACTGCCATCGCCACCCCCATGAACGCTGACGGCTCCATCAACTTTGATGAGTTCGGCAGAATGCTGGATTTTCAGGTGGAGAACGGCGCTGACGCAGTGATCGTATGTGGCACCACCGGCGAGGCTTCCACCATGCCCGATGACGAGCACCTTGAGTGCATAGGATATGCGATAAAGCGCATCAACCACCGTATTCCCGTCATCGCAGGAACCGGCGCAAACGACACTTCACACGGTATCAGACTCTCCACACGTGCGCAGGAGCTTGGTGCTGACGCACTTCTCCAGGTAACGCCTTACTACAACAAGGCTTCCCAGAGGGGACTTGTAAAGCACTTCACAGCCATCGCAAACAGCGTTGATATTCCGATAATCCTGTACAACGTACCCAGCCGTACTGGTTGCAATATCTCCATTGACACGTACAAGGAGCTTGCAAAGGTGCCTAACATCGTTGCCACAAAGGAAGCAAGCGGCAATATGTCACTTGCTGCTGAGATCGCTGCTTATACAGATCTTGACATCTATTCCGGCAATGATGACCAGGTGCTGCCGATACTTTCTCTCGGCGGTAAGGGAGTTATCTCCGTTACCTCTAACCTCATGCCGAGGGAGAAGCACGATGAGGTCGCTCTCTTCAACGAGGGCAAGGTCGCAGAGGCTCTCGCTATCCAGGCAAGGATACTGGCATTTGAGAAGGCTCTGTTCATGGACGTCAACCCGATACCCGTCAAGGAAGCACTCAACATCATGGGCTTCAAGGCAGGCGAGTGCAGGCTTCCCCTGTGCTCGATGTCTGACGAGCAGGTCGCAAAGCTCAGGAGCGCTATGGAGCCTCTTGGATTAGTAGGCTGCATAAAGTGAATAATGCGGGCGGAATTTGACTTTCCGCCCGATATGCTAACTGGGATTTATTCAAAAAACTGAAAGGAATTACAAATGACAGAAATCGCAATAACCGGCGCATGCGGAAGAATGGGCAGGGTAATTGCCGGTCTGGTCAGCGAGCGCAGCGACTGCAGGATAGTCGCTGGTATTGACATCGCAGGCGAACAGCACGGTGAGTTCCCGATATACAAGAAAATATTCGACCTGCCGCAGAAGCCTGATGTTATAATCGACTTTTCACACCCGTCCGCACTGCCAGACCTGCTGAGCTACGGCAAGATGAACAACGTTCCCCTTGTGCTTGCGACAACGGGCTACACCGATGAGGAGCGTGCCCGGATCACGGCGGCTTCGGCGCAGATACCGGTGTTCTTCACGTTCAACATGTCCCTCGGTATCAACCTGCTGGTGGAGCTCGCACGCAAGGCTACCCAGATACTCGGCGGGCAGTTCGACATAGAGATAGTCGAGAAGCACCACAATCAGAAGAAGGACGCACCCTCCGGCACAGCTATCATGATAGCTGAAGCCATCAACGAGGAACTTGGCGGAAAGGATCATTTCGTGTACGACCGCCACAGCGTCAGAAAGCCCAGGGACAAGGACGAGATCGGCATGCACGCCATCAGGGGCGGCACCATCGTTGGCGAGCATGATATAATCTTCGCCGGACATGACGAGGTGATCACGCTTTCGCACAGCGCCCAGTCCAGGGAAGTATTTGCAAACGGCGCAGTGAACGCCGCTGTTTTCCTTGCAGGAAAGCCTGCAGGAATGTACGCTATGTCTGATCTTATCAAGGAGGCATAAATATGAATATCACAGTAACCGAAAACGTATCCGCAGTGACCTTTAACAACGTTCCTCTCTACAAGACCATCATGGAGGACACCCTGACCGCAGTTGCGGAGGCAGGCATCAATATCGACATGATCTCCATGACTGCTCCGACTTCCGAGCGTTTCGGGTTCGGCTTCACGCTGGACGATGACGACATGCCGAAGCTGCTTGCAGTTGTAAAGCAGCTCAAGGAGAAGCACGATATCACCCCGATGGTCAACAGCAGCAACCGCAAGATCGTTATCAAGACCGGCGAGATGGAAGCCCAGGCAGGCTTTGCAGCAAAGGTTTTCAACCTGCTGAACAAGATCGATGCTATGATACTTCTGATAACCACCGGTGTTGACGAGATCTCCGTGCTCATCAGGGAGAGCGACGGAGAGGCAGCCGAAGCGGGTCTGAGAGAGCTTTTCAAATGAGTTTTCTTAACCTGATATCAACAGCCGCTGCAACCGCCGAGGTCTCCACTCACGAAGCGACCATAAAGGATGCTGTTGACGACCTGGTACAGCACCCTGAGGAAACGGCGTCGAAAATCGGCGAATTCTTTCAGAATATGCTGAATGCTATCATAAACGGCATACCTACGATAATCCTTGCGATAGTGGTTCTGATAATTGGCATCATCATCACCAAGCTGGTGCTGAAGCTGCTCAGCAAGGGACTTGACCGCACAAGGCTCGACCTGACGGTAAACAACTTTGTCAAGCAGTGCTGCAAGATAGTGCTTTATGTGCTGCTGATAACGATAGTGCTTTCAGTGCTCGGAATTCCTGCAACGTCCATCATAACCGTTATTGGTACTGCCGGCGTTGCGATCGGTCTTGCACTCCAGAACAGCCTTTCAAATGTTGCCGGCGGAATAATGCTGCTTATCAACAAGCCGTTCAAGATCGGCGATTATATACTTGTGGGAGGGGTCAGCGGAACAGTCAGGCAGATAACCATTCTCTACACTAGACTGGACTCCGACTCCAACCAGGCTATTTTCATTCCCAACGGTCAGGTTTCCGGCGCTGTTGTCATAAACAACAACACAAATGGAACCCGCCGTGTGGATATGACATTCTCCATCAGTTATGAGGACGATTACGAGAAGGCACGTCAGGTGATCCTTCAGGTGCTCAGCCGCAATGAGAAGATACTCAGGGATCCGGCGCCTATAGTCCGTATGCTGGAGCATGCGGCGAGCTCGATAAACATCGTTGTCCGTCCGTGGTGCAAGGCTGCGGATTACTGGGAAGTGTTCTTCTCTACGACCGAGGAGATACGTGCTGCGTTCACCGCTGCCGGGATTTCCATTCCGTTCGACCAGCTGGACGTTCATGTTGTAAAGGAATAATAATTATTGAGGGCAGGGACTTGTTTCCTGCTCTTTTTTATTCGCAGGTATGTATTTTATTCAAAAAACACTTGAACTAATATTAAAAATGTGGTATACTAAAATAGATATAGTATGTTCCCTGAAACTAACAGGAGGTTTATATGGAAAAGAGATCAAACAAGCCGGTAGGAAGCATTAAGGTTTCCGACAGCGTTATAGTCAAGATGGCAGAGCTGGCAGCGGCAGAGATAGACGGCGTTTATTGCCGTGGACAGGCTCCCGCTCCGTCAAACGCAAGGTCAAAGGTGCTCGGTCCGGTCCGTGTGAAGCTCGGGAATGAGACCGCTGAGATACACGTGGATATAATCGTGCTCGAGGGCTTCAATGCAGTGAACGTTGCTGAGAGCGTTCAGAAGAGCATAAAGTCTGCGATCCAGAGCATGACCAACTTCACTGTGACCAAGGTCGATGTCAATGTTGCAGGGATCAAATTCAAGGAGAGCGCAGAATAAGCGCAGCAGGAGATAATATGGAAGAAAAGCTTACAAGACGTGAAGTGCGTGAGGGCGCATTCATTTTACTTTACCAGACAATGTTCGGGCAGGAACTCGGCGAGATAATCGAGGCGGACGAGGAGTCCCTCGGTCTTGCAAGAAACCACGAAACCGACGCTATCGTAAAGGGCGTTATGTCCCATGACGAGGAGCTCACCGCCTACATAGCGAAGTACAGCACCACAAGGTCGGTAGCACGTATCTCAAAGGTGAACCTTGTGCTGATGAAGATCGCAGTGTATGAGATGAAATATGACGACAAGGTGCCCGGCGCCGCAGCCATCAACGAGGCTGTGGAGCTCGGGAAGAAGTACGCTTACAAGCAGGACTGCAGCTTCATTAACGGCGTTCTGAACTCCGTGCTTGAGGAGATCGAGAATGACCGGGACTAAGCCTCCGGTCGTGACCGTTACCCAGGTCAACCGTGTGGTGGGAATGATCATCAAGGGCGACAAACGGCTGGCAAATGTCGCTGTCCGGGGTGAGATATCCAACTTCACAAGGCACTACAAGACGGGCCACCTTTATTTCACGCTGAAGGATGAACAGACGCAGCTCAGGGCTGTTATGTTCGCCGGAAACGCCGCTCATCTGGAGTTCGATCCGGACAACGGCGACAAAGTCGTGTGCTATGGTGCGATCACGGTCTACGAGCCGAACGGCGTTTACCAGATAAACTGCACGGATATGGCTCCGGACGGCGCCGGTGAGCAGGCTAAGGCTCTTGAAGAGCTGAAAAAGAAACTCTATGCCGAGGGACTTTTCACACGGAAGCGCCCGCTGCCAAAGTTCCCGAAGTGTGTTGCAGTGATCACTTCCGCCGGCGGAGCCGCTTTGCAGGACGTCATCAATATCATATCACGGCGCTGCCCGGTGGTCAGACTGATCGTTATACCGGCAAAGGTACAGGGCGAGGGCGCTGACCTGTCCGTTGCTGCGGCGCTGGAGCGTGCGCAGAGTACCAATGCTGATGTCATTATCTTTGGCAGGGGCGGCGGTTCGGCAGAGGATCTGAGTGCTTTCAACTCGGAGGTCGTTGCACGGGCGGTCTACGCAAGCCGGATCCCGACTATTTCCGCAGTGGGACATGAAACGGATTTCAGCATTGCGGACCTTACAGCGGATATGAGGGCTCCCACGCCGTCAGCGGCGGCGGAACTTGCGGTGCCGGAGCTCGGAAATATCGCCGGGGCGATAGACGCAGCGCTGGAACAGATACGCACCGGTGTGCTGAGAAGGCTCGCCGACAGCTCCAGGGAACTGGAGTCCCAGATGGCGCTCATAGCTGCGCTTTCTCCGAGGAGCCGACTGAACAATGCCGAGCAGCGCCTTGACGAGCTCACCGCAAGGATACGCACGGGAATGCACAACCGCCTTGACCGTGCAGAGCACACCCTCCGTGCAAACGCCGAGGTAATCTCTGCACTGGACCCTCTTGGGGTTCTGGCAAGGGGATTTTCGCTGACCAGCAATGAAAAGGGGATCGTCACAAGTTCAGCGGAGCTTTCGCCGGGTGACGAGATTAATGTCAGATTTGCTGAGGGCTCCGTGAGGGCTTCTGTTAAGGAAAAACTTAGTTGAGGTAGAATATGGATTTTGAGAAAGCAATGGGCAGACTTGCCGAGATATCTGCGAAAATGAGCAGCGGCGAGCTTTCCCTTGAGGACTCCATGAAGCTGTACGCCGAGGCTGCGCAGCTCACGAAGGAGTGCCGTGAGTACATTCAGAAGGCACGGCTTCAGGTGGAGCAGCTCGATGCGGCAGAGTGACCGGAGGTTGAAGTTGGAAAAAGAAGAGGTTAAGGAGCGCCTGCACGACTACGCAGAAATGACCGAACGTGCGCTGGAACGCTATCTGCCGGAGCGTGAATGTCTGCAAAAGAACGTGATACTGGCGGCCCGTCACAGCCTTACGGCAGGGGGAAAAAGGCTTCGCCCGGCGCTGGTCATGGAGTTCATGCGGGTGTGCGGCGGTGAGCCTGAGAATGCGCTCCCGGTGGCATGTGCGATCGAGATGATGCACACATTCTCGCTCATTCATGATGACCTGCCGTGCATGGATAACGATGACATGCGGCGTGGAAAGCCGAGCTGCCATAAGGCGTTCGGCGAGGCGAATGCGCTGCTTGCGGGCGATGCGCTTGCGATACTCCCGGGACAGATCATTGCGGAAGCGGGGCTGAAGGGTACGATCTCACAGTCGGCTGCACTGAAAATCATATCGCTGCTTGGCGAGCAGGCAGGGATATACGGCATGATCGGCGGGCAGGTCATTGACACTGAAAATGAGGGAAAACAGCTCCCGGAGAACGTTCTGCTTGAAATGTACCGCATGAAGACCGGCGCTCTGCTGGAATTCTGCTGCCGTGCCGGAGTAATTGCGGCGGGCGGCGGTGCAGAGATTCAGCTTGCAGCGGGGACCTACGCCCGGAAGCTGGGACTTGCGTTCCAGATAATAGACGATATCCTTGACATGACGGCGGACGAGAAACTGCTTGGAAAGCCCGTCGGGAGCGACGCCGAGAGCGGGAAGTTCACCTATGCGGCGGCCGCAGGACCTGACCGTGCAAGGGAAGAGGCGGCACGCCTTACCGAAGAAGCCGTGAATGCGCTGGAAGCGTTCGGCGACCGTGAGTTCCTGACGGGACTGACCCGGATGCTGCTCGACAGAAAATACTGAGCCGGAGGATTTTGATAAATGAACATTTTTATGGCTAATCCGACCATAACAGTCGGACTGATATCGTTCGTGTCGGCGCAGATAATCAAGACGACGCTGCATGCTATCAAGGAGAAGTCCTTTGACCCGGAGCGCATTACCGGCGCAGGCGGAATGCCCTCATCGCATTCGGCGCTGGTGGTTTCGGTGGCGCTGTACCTGCTGCGTCTGGAGGGGTTCCAGAGCACGAATTTTGCGCTTGCGATACTTATTCTCGGCGTTGTTATTTATGATGCACTCAGCGTGCGTTATAATGCGGGACTTCACGGCAAGGAACTGAACAGGCTCCGCCGTGTCATTGACGAGATGGACGACGAGATATCCCGCCTTGGCGGCGAGGACCTCAAGGAAGAGCAGCTGGAGGAGATGTCCGACCGCAAGGAGTTCAAGGAGTTCCTTGGTCATAAGCCTATCGAGGTGCTTGCCGGTTCGCTGCTTGGCATAATCATCGGCATGGTATTTCCGCTGCCGCATTGAGTGCTGCCGTCAAATCAAGGCTGTCGGAGGCAATGATGATACTTGACAACAACATAGATCACGAAAAGATCTCAAATATGACCCTGCCCGAGCTTAAACAGCTCTGTCGGGAGCTGCGGCGCTGCATTCTGAGCACTGTCACCGAGAACGGAGGACACCTGTCCTCTAACCTCGGAACGGTGGAGCTGACAACGGCGCTGCATTTTGTTTTTGACGTAAAAACTGACCGAATAGTCTGGGACGTAGGGCACCAGGCGTATGCGCACAAGCTGCTCACCGGGCGGTATTCTGAGTTCAGCTCCCTGAGGAGCCGGGATGGGATATCCGGCTTTACCCGCCGCAGCGAGTCCCCTGCGGACGCTTTCATATCGGGACACAGCAGCACGTCTATTTCTGCGGCGTACGGAATTGCCTGCGCCATGAGATTGCAGGGCAGACCCGGGAGCGTAGCGGCGGTCATAGGCGACGGCGCAATGACCGGCGGAATGGCGTACGAGGGGCTCAACAATGCTGGAAAGAGCATGGCGCCGCTGGTCGTTGTGCTGAACGACAACGGGCTTTCCATTTCCAAAAGCACCGGAGCCCTTGCACTATACCTTGCGCATATACGTTCCACCAGGAAGTACTACTGCGCCAAGGAGCATGTGAAGTCTGTGGTTTCCGCTGTTCCTCTTGTCGGGGAAAAGCTGGAAAAGACTCTGCGCACCGCAAAGGGGCTCATAAAGGACGCAATTTATGACAGCAGCAACATGTTCGAGAATTTTGGGTTCCAGTATATTGGACCTGTGGACGGTCACGACCTGGAAGCGATGATAGAGGCGTTTTCGGTTGCGAAGCTCATGCGGAAGCCCTGCGTGGTGCACGTTTTCACCACAAAGGGAAAGGGCTGGCGCCCGGCGGAGGACAATCCCGGCGAGTACCATGCAGTGTCAAAGCATTCGGCGGTGCCGGCTGCGACCTCGTTCAGCGAAGAGTTCGGCAGGGAGCTGGAGCGGCTCGGAAAGTCCGACAGCCGTATCTGCGGCATAACCGCTGCGATGAAGTACGCCACGGGAATGAACTTCTTCTGCAATTCCTGCGGAGAGCGCTATTTTGACGTAGGAATTGCAGAACAGCATGCGGTGACATTTGCTGCTGGTCTTGCCGTTGAGGGAATGCTGCCCGTGTTCGCAGTTTATTCAACATTCCTGCAGCGTGGGTTTGACCAGATCGTGCACGACTGCGCAATTGAAAAGACACACGTTGTCCTTGCGATAGACCGTGCAGGCTTTACCGGGGAGGACGGCGAAACGCACCAGGGCATTTTTGACGCTTCGATGCTGTCAATGATACCGAACACAACGGTGTATTCCCCCGCAAGTTACGATGAGCTCCGGCTGTGTCTCGACAGGGCGATATATCACACGGACGGCGTGGCAGCGGTGAGATATCCCAAGGGTGGTGAATCCGCCGTAAGCGTTTCTCCGAACATTGATATGGAGCATTCCGGCAGGCACGGGAGGACTCTGGCGGTCAGCTACGGCAGACTTTCCGCAGAGGTGGTTTCAGCAGCGAGGGAGGCTTCCGTAAAGGGTGCTCCGGTGGACTGGCTCAGACTGGTCAGGATAACACCGCTGCCGGAGGAAGCGGTCGAAACGGCTTTTGGCTACGACCGTGTGGTGTTCTTTGAAGAGGGCATACTACGGGGCGGAATAGCTGAACAGTTCGGTGCTGCCTTGCTGGAGCGTGGGTTCCGGGGAAGCTACGAAGCAATCGGTGCGGACGGCAGGTTCGTCCCGGCAGGGACGGTCCAGCAGCAGCTTGAAATGTTCGGACTTGACCGTGCGGCAATGGCAACAAGGCTGGCGGAGGTCTGACGGAGGAACTATGCGACTTGATGTTTATCTGACCGACAAAGGACTGTGCAAGAGCCGTACCGCCGCACAGTCGCTTATAAAGACCGGCGGCGTGTCCCTGAACGGCACAGCCTGCACGAAACCCGCCCAGGAGGTCGCTGAAACGGACGCCGTTGAAATAACCGGAGAACAGCTTCGCTATGCGGGCCGTGGGGGGCTGAAGCTGGAAGCTGCACTGGAGCAGTTCGGGCTTGACATATCCGGTGCGGAGTGCATAGATATCGGCTCCTCGACCGGCGGATTTACTGACTGCATGCTGCAGCACGGAGCTGCAAGGGTATATGCCGTGGACGTCGGCAGGGATCAGCTTGCGGAGTTCCTGCGCAGGGACAGCCGTGTCGTTTCGATGGAGCAGACGGATATTCGCACTGCGGAGCTCCCGCAGGCGGATTTTATCGGCACGGACGTGTCGTTCATTTCTCTCAGGCTGATACTTCCGCATATTTACAGGCTGCTCAAAAAAGGCGGGAGGGCTGTGGTGCTGATAAAGCCACAGTTTGAAGCGGGCAGGCAGAACCTCAGCAAAAAGGGCGTGGTGCGTGATGAAAAAGTCCGGCTGCGCATACGGGACGAGATCGCAGAGTTCGCACGGGGCTGCGGTTTTGAGGTCGTTGGAACTGCGGCTTCACCGATAACCGGCGGTGACGGAAACGTTGAGTTCCTGATGTGTCTTGGGAGGCCATTATGAACAGTGAAACCGAAAAGCGTGTCATAATATCGTATAACCGCCGGGACAAAAACTCGGTGAAGATAGCCGAGGATATCTGTGCAGAGCTGCGGACGTCCGGAATAACTCCGTATTCGCTCAAATACGACGATGGCAGCTCCGGAGGGCTCAGCGGCGTGGAGTCCGCAGAGAACGGCGGGGGCTGTATCTGCATGATAACGGTGGGCGGCGATGGCTCGATAATCTCGCACGGAAAGCTGGCGGCTGCCTGGGGCATTCCGCTGCTGGGAGTGAACACCGGCCGGCTCGGCTTTATGGCAAATCTCGAACCCGGGGATATCCGGCGCATACCAAGTATCATTCTTGGGAGCTTCCGGGTGAGCCGCCGCATGATGATGTCGGTGGAGGTACGTTATGCAAACGGGGGAATGCTCCACCAGAACACCCTGAACGACGTCGTGGTCAGCCGTGACAGCAAGTCAAAGCTGCCGGAGTTCTGCGTGTTCTGCGGTGATACCGAGGTCTCAAGGCTTCGGGCGGACGGCGTGATATTCAGCACCCCGACCGGCTCCACGGCATATTCGCTTTCCGCTGGTGGTCCCATAATCGACCCTGCGATGAAGTGCATAGAATACACGGCGCTGTGCCCGCATTCGCTGTTTTCACGTCCCATGCTGTTTTCAGCGGAGCGCACGGTGGAGCTGCGGGTGAATTCCTACCAGGACAGCCGGGTAACTATCAGCTTTGACGGCGACAGCGGTTATCCGTTCGGTGACGGTGATGTCCTGGAAATAAGCGTCGGCGGGAATGAGCTCAGCCTGATCGAAACCGGTGACGGGTTCTTCGGGTCGGTCAACCGGAAGCTCATGCAGCCGCTGAAGTGACATGTGCGCCACGACAGCAGCCCAACAGCGCTGTCAGTGAACTGGTGTAAGTCACGCCTGATAATTAACAACATTCGATTTTGGGAGATTTTCGGAGACTGAAATGGTACAGTGTTTTGAAGAGTTCTGCGATAAGCTGCTGGATGCCGGGTTTTCGCTCGGCGGCGGCAGCGACAAGGGAATATATGCGGTGGTTCCGTTCGACTGGACGGAGCAGCCCCCGGACACTCCCGTGAGATGGCACACCGGCGAGCCTGACACCGACCCGTGGGAATGGCGCATGCGTGTCCTGGAGGAACGCACTGACATCGCCTACGCCAAGGTGTTTTTCAGGAGCAGCGGGTACATCACGGAGGAGTGGTACCCGTACTTCCTGGCGGTAAGGCGTCAGGGAATGAGCTTTGAGGAAGCCTGGGAGGACGGCCGTATCACCGATCTTTCCCGCAGGATATACGAAGCGGTGAGGGATAACGGAAGAGTCGCCATGCATGATATAAAGCGGATTGCAGGGCTTGCCGGCGAGAGTTCCGCCCATGTGGAGAAAGCGATGACCGACCTCCAGATGGGAATGTTCCTGACGATATGCGGCAGGCAGCAGAAGCGCAACATGTACGGCGAGCCCTACGGCTGGAGCAGCACGGTTTTCTGTACGCCGGAGGAATTCTGGCACAGTGACTTTGAAGAGCTCCCTGACACTGACAGGGCAGTCGAGAGGATATGCGCCCGGGTGGCGCAGCTTAATCCGGCGGCACAGGAACGGAAGATACGCAGGTTCATATTCGGCTGAGAGGTAGGTTATGGATAAGAAACAGCGGCAGCGCACGATACTGAAAATAATCTCGTCCCAGGAGGTCGAAACGCAGGAGCAGCTCGGGGAGCTTCTTGAAGAAGCAGGGTGTCCGACTACCCAGGCGACCATTTCAAGGGACATGAGGGAGCTCAGGATACGCAAGGGTATGTCCGGCGATGGTGTGAACTGCTATTACTCACCGGATTGTGAAAATCCCCCGGAGTACAGCAGCGTGTTTGCCCAGGCGGTGCTGTCGCTGGATTATGCCATGAATACGGTCGTGATAAAGTGCCGGTCAGGTCTGGCAAACGCCGCCTGCGTGGTGCTTGATGAACAGGACCTCGGTTTTGTGGTGGGGACCATTGCCGGTGACGATACTATATTTGTCCTCACAAGAACGGAAAACCACGCAGTGCAGCTTATGGAGCTGCTCAGAAAAATGATGACCAGATAAGGAGGATGACGTTTGTTACGGGAGCTTTCAATTGAAAACCTTGCAGTAATTGAAAAAGCGTCGGTGGAGTTCGGAAGCGGCTTCAACGTGTTCACCGGCGAAACGGGCGCTGGTAAGAGCGTCATTATCGGCGGCATAAACGCAGTCCTTGGCGGCAGGACTACCAAGGACATCGTCCGCAGCGGTGCGCCAAAGGCTGTTGTGTCGGCCCTCTTTGACGATATTTCGGAGCGTGTGCGTGCGAAGCTGACCGAACTCGGGTTTTCATCCGAGGATGGCGAGCTGGTGCTCATGCGTGAGATAACCTCCGAGGGCAAGAGCAGCGCCAGAATAAACGGCAGGGCGGCTACAGCGGCAATGCTGCGTGAGGTCGGGGAGCTGCTTGTGGATATCCACGGCCAGCATGAGAACCGGATACTCATGAACACGGATAATCAGCGTCAGATACTCGACAGCTACGGCGGGCTGGAATCTGTGCTGGAGAATTACCGCACGGAATTCCGGCGTTTTTCAAAGCTGTCAAGACGACTGAAGGAGCTCCAGGAGGAGAACCGCAACCGTGAACTCCGCACGGCGCAGCTCACCGCAGTGACCGAGGAGCTCACCGAGCTCAACCTTACCTACGGTGAGGGCGAGCGGCTGGAAGAGGAACTCCAGAAGCTCCGCAGCACCGCAAAGATACAGGGTGCGCTGTTCACGGCGAACAGCCTGCTCAACGGCGAAGAAGCCCCTGGTGCGGTGGACCTTGTGCGGCAGTCGATGAATTCGCTGGCGGCTGCGGGTGCTCTGCTGCCTGAGGCAGACGTGCAGTACAGACGCCTAGAAGAACTCCTGCCGGAACTTGAGGACATCAGCGGGGAAGCGGCTTCCATGGCATTCGGTCTGGACGACAGCGAGGAGCGTGAAGCCGACCTGGAGGACCGTGTTTCCGCAATGAAGCATGCCTGCCGCAAGTACAACATGGACGCAGACCAGCTTGTGGACTACCTTGAAGAGTGTCGCACCGAGCTGTCGCAGCTTTCTGGCCTGGACGGCGAGATAGAGCGCCTTTCCGAAGAAAAGCATGAGCTGGCAGGGCAGGTAAAGCGCATGGCGGAGGACATCAGCGCCAGGCGCCGAGAGGCTTCATTGAAGCTCTCCGCAGAGATATGCGAGGTGCTGAAATTCCTGAACATGCCGAATGTTACCCTCAGCTTTGACGTCCGTCCGGACAAGATAACGATAAACGGCATGGACGAGGTCGAGATACTGATCTCCGCAAACGCCGGCGAGGAGCCGAAGCCTCTCAACAGGACGGCGAGCGGCGGCGAGCTTTCCCGTGTCATGCTGGCGATAAAGAGCGTCATGGCGGAGGGCGATGATATCCCGACGATGATCTTTGACGAGGTAGACGCAGGAATAAGCGGCAGGACGGCGGCAAAGGTCGGCATAAAGCTGGCGCAGACCGCAGAGAAGCGGCAGGTGCTGTGCATAACTCACCTGGCGCAGATAGCGGCTCTTGCCAGGACGCATATGCTCATTGAAAAGCAGACAGAAAGCGCCCGCACCTACACCCGCATAATCCCCCTGGATCACGAGGGCAGAAAGCTGGAGCTCGCCCGTATCATGGACGGAGGACTTACCGAAAGCGGACTGAAAGCAGCAGAGGAAATGCTCGACCGCCATTGATGGAGGTTTCTATGAAGAAATCCGGATTTCAGCATTTCATGGAAAAAGGAACCCTGGCATTTCTGACATTGACAGTGATGTTTCTGGTCTGCTGGCTGGTATGGGGACAGGGAGTATTTCTCACGCTGCTGATAACGTTTGCGACGTTCTTTTACCATTTTGCGATACGCCTGGCTGTGGGAGCGGCAGTGGACTTCATTACCGCACGAGGTGTGAATTACAACGCTGCGTGGTTCAGGCAGAGCAGGGCAGAGGCGGAGCTGTATAAGCTGCTGAAAGTCCACAGCTGGAAAGTGAAGCTGCCGACATACGTTCCCGGCAGTTTCTCGCTGAAAGAGAACACGCCGGAGCAGGTCGTGTGTAACATGTGCTGTGCTGAAATAGTCCATGAGGTGAACGTGGCAGTCAGCTTTGTTCCGGTAGTGCTGAGCGTTATCGTTCCGGTGCTTCGCAGCACTATTCTGGTATTTGTGCTGACTTCACTGGCTGTCGCAGGGTTTGATATGCTGTTTGTTATGATCCAGAGATATAACCGCCCCAGAATGCTGAAACTAATTCGCCGCAGGCAGAATAAAACTGCCCGGTAATGTCAAACTAACGATAAAACAGGTCTGAAAGGAAGTATCATCATGAAGCAGAGGATAGAAGAATTCATGAACTCCCATCGTGAGGAAATGGTGGACGTTATCAGAAAGCTGGTGGAGATCCCAAGCGTAAAGGGCGAGCCGAAGCCCGGTGCTCCGTTTGGTGCAGAGCCAAGGCGTGCACTTGACAAAATGCTGGAGATCTGCCGTGAGATGGGGTTCGTTACAAGTTGCCATGATGACGTTGTTGGAACTGCGGATTATTCTCCCTGCGGAAACGTTGGCCTGGGGATTCTGGGGCACCTTGACGTGGTACCTGCGGAGCCGATGAACTGGACTTTTCCGCCCTATCAGCTCACCCGGGCGGAGGGCAGGCTGCTAGGCAGGGGCGTCATCGACGACAAGGGACCCTGCGTGGCTGCTCTGTTTGCGCTGTACTGCGTAAAGGAGCTCGGTATACCGCTTAAAAAGGGCGTTCGCCTGCTGTTCGGTACGGACGAGGAGAACGGCTCCGAGGATCTGGAGATCTATTGCCGTGGAAATAAGCTGCCGCCGATGGTGTTCACGCCGGACGCCAGCTTCCCGGTGATCAATATTGAGAAAGGCATGATACGTGCGGATATCACGGGGGAATATGCTCAGGGCTCCGTGGTGAGCTTTGAGGGCGGCAGCATTCCGAATGCCGTTCCGGACAAAGCAGCCGTGGTCCTGCGGGGAGTTCCCTATGACGAAGTCCGTTCGGCGGTGCTGGCGAACTCCACCGGGGCGATAATTACAGGCGAAACCGCAGACAACGGCGATATAATCATACATTGCTCCGGCAAGTCAGCGCACGCTTCCACTCCGCAGACCGGAATAAATGCCGTGACGGCTCTTATTGCGTTCCTGAACAGACTTCCCTTGCAGGAGGGACAGCAGCGGGATATTTTCCGTGGACTTGCCGAGATGTTCCCGTTCGGGGAAACGGACGGGCGCTCCGCTTCGCTGAAAATAGACGATGAAAAATCCGGCTCACTGACGCTGACGTTCAGCAAATTCGGCATGCATGATGGCGTGGTGAGCGGCTGCATTGACATACGCTATCCGGTCTGCGCCGAACTTGAAGATGTTGTAGCACGGCTTTCCGCAGCGCTGGAACATGCCGGGGTCCATTACGGAAAGAATATGGAGGAGCAGCCTCATTGTGTTCCTGAGGACAGTGAGTTCGTGCAGAAGCTGCTGAAAGTCTATGAGGACGTTGAGGGCGAGCCGGGGCGCTGCATAGCCATCGGCGGCGGGACCTACGTACACACGGTGGATGGCGGTGTAGCGTTCGGTGTTGAGCGTGGCGATACCGATTATCACATGCACGGTAATGACGAGTTCATTACCGAGGACGAGCTGATAAAGGACGCCGTGCTGTTTGCCTGCGCAATTGCGGATATCTGTGGATAGTAAAAGCGGGAGAGCATATGCCCTCCCATTTTTCTTATTCTGCCGGCTGCTTTTTAATTCCGAACATCGCACGGAGTATCCCGGCGAATAATTTCGGGCTTTTCAGTACAACGATCTTCATATGTACGCTCCTTTCATAGTCTGAGAAGAAAGATACCGGAAAC
>CAKSGA010000009.1 GCA_934454435.1 uncultured Oscillospiraceae bacterium
TCAGGTCGTCCGCAGGAACGTAAACCGCCTGAACGGACGTGATGGAGCCCTTCTTTGTTGAGGTGATACGCTCCTGAAGAGCACCCATCTCCGTTGCCAGCGTGGGCTGGTAACCAACGGCGGAGGGCATACGTCCCAGCAGTGCGGAAACCTCGGAGCCCGCCTGCGTGAAACGGAAGATGTTGTCGATGAACAGAAGAACGTCCTGACCTTCCTTGTCACGGAAGTATTCCGCCATGGTCAGACCGGACAGGGCAACTCTCATTCTTGCTCCTGGCGGTTCGTTCATCTGGCCGTAAACCAGTGCGGTCTTGCTGATAACGCCGGACTCGGTCATTTCGTTGTAAAGGTCGTTGCCCTCACGGGTACGCTCGCCAACGCCGGTGAATACCGAGATGCCGCCGTGCTGCTTTGCGATGTTGTTGATAAGCTCCATGATCAGGACCGTCTTACCAACGCCCGCACCGCCGAACAGACCTATCTTACCGCCCTTGAGGTACGGTGCGATAAGGTCTACGACCTTGATACCCGTTTCAAGTACCTGGTTGGAAGCTTCCTGCTCCTCGAACTTAGGAGCGGGACGGTGGATCTCCCACTTTTCCTCGGTTTCAGGCTGGGGCTTGTTGTCTACTGCTTCGCCGAGCAGGTTGAACACACGTCCCAGGGTCTCCTTTCCGACAGGGACCTTGATGGAAGCGCCGGTGTCGACAGCTTCCATACCTCTGACAAGACCGTCAGTGGAGCCCATTGCGATGCAGCGTACCACATCGTCGCCGATATGCTGTGCGACCTCGACGACCAGCTTCTGACCGTTGTTGTCGATCTCGATAGCATTCAGCAGATTGGGCAGGTGGTCGGGGTGGAATTTGATATCAAGGACCGCACCGATCACCGTCACGATCGTGCCGATGTTCTGATTTGTCATTTGTGATTTTTCCTTTCCATTTTTTGTGGTTGGAAACACTATTCTTTCTGTAATACCCGTAAAGAATATTACAGCTCGTAGTTATTCTAGCGCATTCGCACCGGATACGATCTCGGTGATCTCCTGCGTTATGCTTGCCTGACGTGCTCTGTTGTACAGCAGCGACAGGCTCTCTGTCATGGCATCTGCGTTGTCCGTTGCGGACTCCATCGCAGTTCTGCGGGCGCCCTGCTCCGAAGCGTACGCCTCGACTACGGCGCACTGGATAAGGCTCGCCGTGAACTTGGGCACGATACGGTCGAACACCGCCTCGGGGGACGGGTCGTAGGTCATGGTGCCGTAGTTCTCGAGCTTCTGCGTTTTCATCGGGAGCACCGCCATCTGCTGAGCCTCCTGGGTCAGCTGCGAAACGAACATTGTGAAGAATATCTGCACATCGTCCACTTCGCCCTTACGGAAGAGCTCTATGGCTGTGTCTGCAATATCCTGCGCCTGGGCGGGCTTGATATTCTCGGCGATGTTCGGGTAGCTGCCCACGATCTCGTAGTCACGCTTTGAGAAGTATTCTATCGCTTTCTTGCCCACAGCGATTATCCTGGGCTTCTCCGGGTCGGAGGAATGCGCCGCTGACGCCATTTTCAGGATATTGGAGTTATATCCGCCTGCAAGTCCTCTGTCGCCTGCGATAACGATGAACAGGCGGTGCTTCACCTCTCTCTTCACAGTGAACACGGTGGAGAAATCAGTGTTTGCGGAAACGATCTCGCACATGGACTTGTACAGCTCGTTGAAGTAGGGACGAGCCTGCTCTGCACGCTGTTTAGCCTTGCGGAGCTTGCTAGAGGACACCAGCTCCATCGCCTTGGTTATCTGGCGGGTCGAGCCGACGGACTTTATGCGCCGCTTGATGTCCTTCATATTTCCTGATGCTATAATATCACCCCCGGTTTCTTCCGCACGCCCCTGTCACGGGGCATCGGAGAGTGATCACTGAACGTTATCGTCCGTAGTGATATATCTTACTTTCTTTTCGATGTACAGCCACGAAACCGCAAGAACGGCAACGGTGGACAGTACGGTGGCGATTACGCCGAGTACAAAAGCAGCCTGCTTCATAAAATGCTCCTTTCGTCAGGCGGTGTAGCCCTTTGCGAACTCTGTGAGGACGTTCTTCAGCTTTTCCTCGTTCTCCGGGGTGATCACCTTTTCGGTCTTTATGCTTGTGAGTATCTCAGGTACGGTGGACCTGATGTGGTCCAGCAGGTCAGCCTGGTACTGCTTGATCTTCTCCAGCGGGATATCCTTGAGGTAGTTGTTTACTACTGCGTAGATGATAACTACCTGCTCCTCTACCTCCAGCGGAGAATTCTGATCCTGCTTGAGCACCTCGACTATACGCTCGCCCTTTGCCAGACGGTCCTTGGTATCCTTATCCAGGTCGGAACCGAACTGTGCGAAGCTCTGGAGCTCTCTGTACTGGGAGTAGTCCAGCTTGAGGGTGCCTGCGACCTTCTTCATGGCCTTGATCTGCGCATTACCGCCTACACGGGATACGGAGATACCAGGGTTTACTGCGGGACGTACACCGGCGTTGAACAGCTCGCTCTCGAGGTATATCTGACCATCGGTGATGGAAATTACGTTGGTCGGGATATATGCGGAAACATCGCCCGCCTGGGTCTCGATTATCGGGAGCGCAGTCAGGGAGCCGCCGCCGTAGTTCTCGTTGAGTCTTGCGGCACGCTCGAGAAGTCTTGAATGCAGATAGAATACATCGCCGGGGTACGCTTCACGTCCTGGCGGTCTTTTCAGCAGCAGGGAGAGGGTACGGTAAGCTACGGCGTGCTTTGAGAGATCGTCGTAAACTACCAGGACGTCCTTGCCCTGGTCCATGAAGTACTCGCCCATGGTGCAGCCGGAGTAGGGCGCAATGTACTGGAGCGGTGCGAGCTCTGAAGCTGTAGAGGATACCACGATGGAGTAATCCAGCGCACCGCCTGCACGCAGCTGCTCAACAACGCCTGCAACAGTGGAGTTCTTCTGACCTATAGCGACATAGATACAGATGACGTCCTTGCCCTTCTGGTTGATGATGGTGTCGATCGCAATGGCAGTCTTACCGGTCTGGCGGTCGCCGATTATAAGCTCACGCTGACCTCTGCCTATCGGGATCATGCTGTCTATTGCCTTGATACCGGTCTGGAGCGGCACGGTAACAGGCTTTCTGGTGATGATACCAGAAGCTATCTTTTCAATGGGGCGTGTTTCCTTTGCGAGAATTGCGCCCTTGCCGTCGATGGGCTGTCCCAGGGAATTTACAACTCTGCCCAGAAGCGCTTCGCCGACCGGCACTGACATGATGCTGCCGGTGCGCTTTACGGTGGAGCCCTCCTTGATATCGTCATCAGGGCCGAGCATTACGGCGCCGACGAAGTCCTGCTCGAGGTTCATCGCCATGCACTGTACGCCGTTCTCGAATTCCAGCAGCTCGTTGAGCATGCACTTTTCAAGCCCGTGAATGCGCACGATACCGTCGCCGACGGTAACTACCGTGCCCACGTCTGCGAGCTGGAGCTTCGAGTTGTAATTCTTTATCCGGGACTTAATCAGGCCCGTTATTTCATCGGGGCGTAGATCCATTAAATCAATCCCTTTCTTGTTGATAATATTGCCGGATCAGGCGATGACTCCGCCGAGCTCACGGCGTAAGCCTGCGAGCCTTGTGCGGACGCTGCCGTCCCAGCGGGTGCTGCCGTAGTCGATAACGACGCCGCCTATGATCGCCGGGTCTACCTTTTCCTTTATGGAAACAGTGGCGCCCGTGATCTCGGTCATCTTCGCCTTTATCTTCTCCAGAACAGCCTCCGAAAGCGGAGCGCTGCTGGTGACTGTTATCTCGGCTATCCTGAAGTGCTCGTTGTAGAGCTCACGGAAGTGTTTCAGAATACCGCTGAAGCAGTCCATTCTGCCGTATTCCGTAAGGACGCACAGCAGGTTCCCGGTAAGCTCTGAGATACCGCCCCCGGATATGATATCCTTTACCATCGTGAGCTTTTCGCTCAGCGGAATGGTGGGTGTCCCGAGCAGCTTGATGAATTCCGGACCGCCGGCGAACACCCCGTCAAGGGCGGTCAGCTCTCCCAGAATGTCTGCCAGACTGTCCGGAGCTTCCTGTGTGCACAGCTCAAAGAACGCCCCGGCGTAAACCTTTTCAGCCTTGTCGTTCATAAAAGTTCCTTTCTCCGGCGGTCACTCTGCGGTGCCCACGTTTTCGAGGAAGCTGTTGATCAGCGCCTCGTTATCCTTCGCAGAAAGCTCCTTTTCAACGACGCTGGAGGCTGCCATTATAACGATATCGGATATCTGGTCCTTGATCTCGTTGACGGCACGCTGCCTGTCACGCTCGATGTTCTCCTCCGCCTTTGTCCGGATCTCAGCCGCCTTCTGATTTGCCTCGCTGATTATCTCGCTCTCACGGCGCTGTGCACGTGCGGTGGCCTGCTTCATGATCTCGGCAGCCTCCTCCTTTGCCCTTGCCAGCTTTTCGAGATATTCCTGCTCGGTCTTTTCTGCGGACTCCTTCGCACGCTTTGCTTCGGCTATTTCAGCCGCTGCCATTTCGTTGCGCTTGTCCAGCACCTTTCCGACCGGCTTGAACAGGAATACTTTGAACAGGATGAAGATTATCAGAGTATTGATCAGGGTGAACACTATAGTTCCGGTGTCGATGGTTACGAGCGGCAGGACTTCCTGCGCTGCGCTTTCGCTGATTAGTGTCAGCATTTTGACCAACTCCTCCCTTTATGCGAATTTCTTACCGGTATTACTTTGTGAACAGGGCGGTAAGGTTGCTGAACAGCGGGTTTGCATAAAGGAGAAGCAGTGCGATTACCAGCGCATACAGACCGGTGGTCTCTGCGAGGGCGTCGCCGATGATCATGGTTCTTGTTACTGCGCCGGAAGCCTCGGGCTGTCTGCCGATAGCTTCTACTGCCTTACTTGCGCAGATACCTTCACCGATACCAGGGCCAAGACCTGCGATCATTGCTGTGCCTGCGCCGAGTGCGGAAGCACCAAGTACGATAGCGCTGGATAAAAGCTGCATATCTTCTGTCATTTTGATTTCCTCCATTTGATATAATTCTATCCCCGGGAGTTCATCCATGGGGAAAATAAGCGGGTTTTCACTCACACTCTGCGCCGGAGATGTACGCCATGGTCAGGGTGGTGAAGATGTAAGCCTGGATAACTGCCGAGAAAAGGTCGAAGTACAGCGAGGTTATCGCAGGGATCAGTATCGCAAAGTTGCCAAGTGCGAAGTAGATCAGTCCTCCGATTACCATACCTGCGACCATGTTGCCGAAGATACGCAGTGCCTGTGACAGCGGGTTTGCGATCTCACCGATGATGTTGAACGGCAGCATGAACGGCATAGGCTCGATGAATGCGTGGAAATAACCCTTTACCTTACCGGTCTTTGCACGGTTGATCTGGGTCAGCACGAACGTGATGAGTGCTATGGCGCCGGTCACCGAGATATCGGAGGTAGGGTTCTTGAGCCCGAAAAGGCTCATTAGGTTGTTGAGCAGAAGGAAGCATAGAAGTGCGCCGATATAGGTGGAATAGCCCTTGTACTTCGGCCCCATTGTAGTGTCCACCATGTTCCTGGCGAAGGTCACGATCCATTCCGCTGCCGCCTGTCGCTTTGTCCGGGGTATGACCTCGAGCTTGTGCGTCAGAACCAGCATCACGACCAGCAGGATCAGCATAACGATCCACTGAATGAATACTGTTTCCGTGAGGTTCAGCTTTATCCCGAACAGCTCAAAGGTCGCAATGACCTTCGGACCGGTGACGGTGAAGCTCCGCTCTGATGCCAATAGCAAAGCTGCTGGCATAGCTTATCATTCCTCCTTTGGTTTTGGTCACCTCCAAAAACCTCATGCGGCGAAAATGTGCAGTGTATGCCGAAGCTGGCGCACCCTGCCTTTTTGCTTTAGACCGGTTTTCAGATGTTGCCTTTTTGTTGACGGCGCCGGAGATCCGCACGCTGTCTTATCTATTCCGTTTCGTGCGGGTCTCCCAGAGCGTTCTCACGGTTATGATCACCCTCGGGAAGAACAGCGGCACTGCTGCGGAAAAAAGATCGATAAAAGGAAGCACGCCCGCTGCTGTCATGAACAGGAAAAGTCCAAGGTATCTGACGCAGTAGAGCGTATTCATATAGCGCTGTGCCGACTTTGAGTTACGCCGCAGCGCATTTTCTGCTGATATTCCCATCAGCCAGAAATTCCCGATACCTGCGATATTTCCCCACACGCCGCCGAGCAGCAGTGCGTAGTTGAATCCACAGGCGAAGAACAGCACTATCAGCACCGCAAAGTACACTGCGTTTATCGCAGCGAGCCAGGGGAGCATCGAGCGCAGTTCCTGACGGGTCACGTTGTATTTTCTTGCAGCCATTCGCACCTCACTGATGTCCGTGGTCGTCGTAGTAGTCGTTTTCGCTGCGGTCGCTGTAGTAACGGCGGTATTTGGACTTGTCGTCCCTGGCGAAAAGACGCAGCATCTTCATGATGTGGTTCACTGCGCCACCTATCATGAACAGTATGCCGAGGATTATGCAAACGACCATCACCCAGTCCGGCAGGCCGTAGTACTGCACGGCATAATGCCCGCCGACTATGAACACCAGCAGCGGCGCCAGTATCACAAATGCGAGCTGGCTTGCGACTGCCCAGGCTGCAAAGGGGCTCTTCTGCCCGCTCATTATCTTGTAACGAAGTCTGTCAGGCGCCAGCCGTCGTCAGTCTTTATCATGTCAACGGTGTAGTTGGCGTCCGGCGCTGCCTGCTGGGAGCTTTCCTCGGCGGTGCCGATGGCGGTTTCCAGCTTTTCGCTGTAAACGCCAACTTCAAGCGTGCACTTGCCCTCTTCAACGTAGTCGATAGTTATGGAGCAGCTCACCCAGCCCTTTGAGGGGTCAGCCTGGAAATCAGAGCTAATGCCGAGGACCTCGACGGTTTCGTACTTTATCGTGTCGTCGGCTTCAGCGGTGGAGCCATCTGCGGGAGCTGTGGTTTCGGAACGCTGCTGTATCCTGCGGTTAGCATAGACTGTAAGCCCGTTGCCGTCTATGTCCGTGAGTATCTTTTCTGCAGCGTCGTCAGTATATACCGAGTGAACAAGATCCTGTATCTTCTGGAGGTCGTAGTCGGTATTGTTCACGGTGTAGTAACCGTCCTCGGGGAGATTTCCGTAGGGCTCGTCATTGTGGTGCAGACCCTCGGTGACAAACAGGCGGAGTATCTCGTGGCTGTCGTCTAACAGGTCGTGGGCTGCAAGACCCGCCTCTTCACGGTATTCCTGGGTGAGGTAGGAGTTGTCCACGGCGCTCTGGCTCGGCTGTTCACCGCTGTTCGCCGGTTTTTTGCCGTTTCCCGGTCTGGTCATCATGATTACTGCTATGATAGCCGCAGCGCAGGCAAGTCCTGCTATGACTACTGTTGCTATGAGTGGAGCGAGGTTCTGCTTTTTATTGGTGCTCATTCAGTGTTTCTGCCTTTCCCGTTTTGTTATGGGGACTTATGCCTTGTCCGTGGTTTTACTGTCGAAAGAAATAGCCTCGGGGAATGCGCTGCGGCTGTCCTCCTTGGAAAGGAAAGTCGTGTTGACATAACCCTGGATTATTGCTCCGTCCGTTACTGCGATGGTGGAAGCGTTGATGTCGCCGAATACGATGGCGTCACGCTTCAGTTCTGCCTTGCCGCCGATCTCCAGCTTGCCCCTTATTCTTCCGTTTACGTCTGCATACTGGGAGGTGAGGTCGCCGATAAGTATCGTGTCACGGTCCATACGGATCTTGCCCTTGAGGTTCATGTTGCCCTGCATGGCCGCTGAATTCATGTTTGCATTGTTGCACTTGATATCGCCTACTACCTTGCCGGACATCTCAATGTCCCGGGTGGTTTCAACGTTGCCCTTGATGTTGCCGTCCACCTGCATGTTTGCAAGGCTGCGCACGTTGCCGTCGATGATGGTGTTCCTGGAGATGACCGTCACCTCGTCGGTATCACTGGGGCTATCCACAGATCTGCCGGAGGGCGTGGGAGGTACGTTCCCGCCAAAGCCGCCGTTTCCGCCGAAGCCGCCGGAGCCGCCTGCAAATCCCTGGGCACTGCCGCCGAAGCCTGTGCTGGCAGCTCCGGTGAAGTTCTGCGCATTCGCACCGGGGGCTGCGTTCTGCTGAGACTGGCGGTAATAGGGAGTTTCCAGCGGAACGCTTCCCGCCATGCCAGCGGACTGCGGAGCCGGCTGAGCCGCCTGAACGTTCTGTGCAGGCTGAGTGGCCTGCATGCCCTGCGGAGCGCTCTGCTGAGGCTGCTCGGGTTTTGCTGCGGGGGCGGGCTGAGCCTGTTCCTGCTCCTGGCTCTCCTGCTGTGCGAGATACTTTTCCAGCTCAGTGGGCTGAGCGGCCTTATCGGTCTTGGTTTCCCCATTTTCCTCAAGACCGTCCTTTTTCCACAGTTCCTTTACAGCCTGTGAAAAATTATCCTTGATACCCATTTTTGTTTCCTTTCTTTTTCAGCCGGAACGGCGCCCTGTGGCAGTTCACGCATATGGTCCCGTGAACTGGACCGGCCTTGTGTCATTGTTTATCCTGTCAAATTTGTATCCTTCGTTTACCAGCACCTGGAGCACATCTCCCAGCACCAGCACCGTGTTCGGCGTGGAGGCCGAGTCGTGCATGAGTACGACGGAACGGAAGTTCTCCGCTATATCCTTGGGAATGGAGTTGTACATATCCGTCCAGTTTGCACCGCCGGCATCGTTGCTGTCAACGTTCCAGTCGAAGTAGCGGAAGCCCCTGCGGGTCATTTCCTGGATTATGTGATCCCGGGTGTCGGCGTTGAAATCGTTCACGCTGCCGCCGGGGAATCGGAATATCTCGGTATGTATCCCGGTTGCCTCATATATTATGTCCCATGCTTCGTGGAAGTCCTCAAGATACGCTTCCACGGAGGAATATATGTCCTTGTATACATGCGAAGCGCTGTGCACGCCGATGGAGTGCCCGGCGTCCGCTATCGCCTTCAGCTTTGCGTAGCAGCCTTCGGTGCGGCTGGGTACGACAAAGAAGGTCGCCTTTATGTTGTATTGCTCGAGATAGCTCAGAATACTGTAGGTGTGGTCCGAGGGGCCGTCGTCAAAGGTGAGGTACACCGTGTTTTCCTCACGCACCATATCCTCTTCTGCCGGGGAGGTGACTGTCATCTCGGGATAGATGTCAGCGTATTGGCTTACTGGCTCCTGAGAGTCTGCGGTGGGCTCTGCACTTTCTTCTGTTGGGAGCTTTTCGGTCTGCGGGGACTGGGTCTGCGGCTCGCTTTCTGCCTGTGAAATCCCTGCGTCCGCCTGCTGAGCCGGCTCCTTGCCGTGGAGGATATACTCCACCAGATCGTCGTCAGACAGTCCGCTGCGGGCGTAAACATCGTAAAAGCCCTTTACGGTAGGTTCACGTTCGCCGCTGAGTATCTCGGCATAATATTCCAGTTTCTGGTTATCCTGTTCCAGCTGCTCCTGCTTCTGGTTGCTGTTCCACAAAAGCACCGCAAAAACCACGCTGAGCACCAGTGGAACGAAGAACAGTATGCAGAGGACTGTTTTTATCAGCACCTTAAAGAATGCCACGCTGCCAAACTGCATTTCAAGACCTCGTTTTTAATATCTTTTATCCATGATTTCGCATCATGGAATAGCTATTGAGATTAAAGGGCGCAACGAAAAAAACGTCTTATACCCCTATTATTTAATGATACTATAAAAGAGCGTTTTTGTCAATAGCAACAGCGCCTAAAAACTCAATTAATACCCGGATTATGGACAAATTATGCTTTATTACCTGGTTTCAAATATGCAAATTGCACAAAATCCTGCCGCAATATGACGAAAAAAACGGCTGTGTTTTCTTCCGCCGGGGCGGAGAGATAAAACACAGCCGTGAAATATTTGTTCGTGATCAGTCTTCAACGTAAACACGCTTCATCTTGCAGTCGTTGAGGGGTCTGTCGCTGTAGTCGGTCTTGACGTTGGCGATCTCGTCAACGGTTTCGATACCCTCTACCACTCTGCCGAAAGCCGCATACTGTCCGTCCAGGAAGAAGCTGTCCTTGTGGCAGATGAAGAACTGCGAGCTTGCGGAGTTGGGATTCTGCGCCCTTGCCATGGAGATGACCCCACGCTCGTGCTTCAGGTCGTTGGGAACGCCGTTCAGCCTGAATTCGCCCTTTATCTTGTCCCTGGAGCCGCCCATGCCCGTGCCCTGGGGATCGCCGCCCTGGATCATGAAATCCTTGATTACTCTGTGGAAGATCAGTCCGTCGTAGAAGCCCTCGTTCACCAGCTTGAGGAAGTTCTCAACGGTGATTGGAGCCTTGTCAGGGTAAAGCTCAAGCTTGATCTTCTTGCCGTTTTCCATTTCGATTACTACCATGTTATTTCTCCTTAATTATTGTAATTTCCGCTGTAAATGCCCGTTATCATCAGGGAAAGGAAGCGGAAGTCGTTGCCAAGGTCTATTTCTTCGCCGGAGCCGTCGCCGTGGATCCTTACCACCGGGCGCAGCACATTCGTGTTGTGCTTCACTACCACGCCGTGGCGGCCGTCTGAAAGGGATACCATCGTGCCCACGGGGTAGGGGTTGAAGGATCTCAGGAACGCTGCGACCACATCATAGTCAAAATGCAGACCGCAGCCGCCCAGCATGTATTCCTCGGTTTCCGCCACCGACCAGGGTCTGCGGTAGGGGCGGTTGGAGGTCAGTGCGTCGAACACGTCTGCAACGGTTATGATGCGTGCGATGAGCGGTATCTTTCTCCCGGCGAGCCCGGTAGGATAGCCGCTTCCGTCGAATTTCTCCTGGTGGAACAGGACGCCTGACAGAATGTTCGCATTGTAGCCGCCGGAGCGCTTGAGTATCTCATAGCCTATGTAGGGGTGCTGCTTTATCTTCTCGAACTCCTCGTCCGTGAGCTTTCCGGGCTTTACGATTATCTCGTGGTCTATGTTGGATTTGCCGATGTCGTGCAGCAGCGCAGCTATTATGACTTCCTTGATGTCCGGCTGCGGCATATGCAGCTCGTTTGCGATACTGGTGGACAGCATCGCCACACGAAGGCAGTGCTTGTAGGTGTAGTCGTCGTAGTTCTGCAGGGCGATCATCTGGTTGCCAAGATAGGAGGAGTCGTTTCCGATATCTACCAGAATATCATCGGCGATGCTGTCTACCTGCTCGATGGATTTCTTCGTGAGCTCCTTTATCTCGCCCTCGTTCTCGAACACCGAGCTGAGCTCCGTCAGCGCCTTTCCGATATGCTGGTTCTTGATCTGCTCGGCTTTCTGCGCATCGGAGAGTACCGGCTCAACCTTCTTGTCCTCCTTTGGTTCGTCGCCGCCTTTTATCGTGATGTTCTTGATGCCCTTGCTTTTCAGCAGGTCTATCATGTCACGGGTGATCATAGTGCCTTTCATCAGCAGGGTCTTGTAGTCCTTTGCCGATGTGGAGGCAACGTCCTTTTCAAGCACCATTCCCTCGGTGACGTTTTCTATTGGTACTATCAGCATGGCGGCACCTCCATTCGGATCAGCCCCACAGCGGTGCGGGGTAGATACCTGCGTTGATACTGTCCTTCAGTGTTTCCCGGGCGGAGTCCACGTCCGCCTCGTAGGTTATGCCGAACCAGCGGCTGTCGGTGGTGAGGTTCTGCACTTTCAGAGCAGAACCGTTTATTTCTGCGTCCACGGCGTCCGCTATGGTGAGCTCCGATGTCGGGTCGTCTGCGGGGAGTTTTTCCAGAAATGCCGAGAGCTGTCTTTCAAGCCTCGGGAGAAAATCCGCCCCGAATCCCCACATGCTCATGGAAACCGTGTCGTTTTCGTTGAGTACACGCAGCTCGCCGCAGTGGTCGCCGGAGATAACGCCGTCAGCGCCCCGTGCGATCTTCTTTGTTTCTTCTACCTTGGTGAGAAGCCCATGTTCGTCTGTGCAGCATATGCCACGGTTCACCGCTCCGTATTCGGACAGGGTATTCTTCAGCATGAACCCTACGGAGCATGCGTCTGCGGTGAAATCGCTCAGAAATACCCCGAGCCTGCGGAAAGCGTCCTGCCCGTAGAAATCGTCTGCGTTGACTATCGCAAACGGGCCGTCCAGGACGTCACGGCAGCACCACAGCGCCTGAGCGGTGCCCCAGGGCTTTCTGCGCCCGGGGAAATCCCCTCTTCGCACCGGAAGCTGGTCAGGGGACTGGAATACGTAATCCGTCTGAATGCGCTTTTCGACCCGTTTTCCTATCGTGGACCTGAACAGTTCCTCGATATCCCGGCGTATGATGAACACCACCCGGTCGAACCCGGCACGCATTGCGTCATAAACGGAGTAATCTATCAGAAGCTCGCCGTCCGGACCGAGCTTTTCGAGCTGCTTTATCCTTGTGCCGAAGCGTGTTCCCATACCCGCCGCAAGGACTACTAACGTCATTTTTGCCATAATACACCCCCTTGTGTATGACCCGGAAAGCATCACTCAAGATCCGGAAGCACTGAGCCGGATCCGCAGATGTATTCCGGACCTCCTCCTATGCAGAAATGATCTGTTACTTCAGACCTTCGATGGAAGCGTTGATCTTTGCGAGCTTCTCTTCTGCCTTTGCGAGCTTGGTACGCTCGTTTTCTATCTGCTGTGCCGGAGCCTTTGCAAGGAAGCCGGGGTTGTTCAGCTTCTTTGACAGGAACTCGATGTCCTTTTCAGCGGCTTTCTTTTCCTTGTCAAGACGTGCGAGCTCCTTATCCTTGTCGACCAGCTCGCCCATCGGGATAAATACCCGGGCGGAGTCGGTAACAACGGTCATCATGCCGTCTGAAACCTCAGCCTTTTCGGTGACGGTGAAGTCGCCTGCGCCTGCCAGCTTCTCAAAGAACCTGCGGCAGTCGGTGAAAAGCTGTGTGAACTGCGTTTCAACGGTCATCGTTACCTTCTTTGACGGAGGAACGTTGAGCTCGTTGCGCTGTACACGGATAGACTTGATCGCATTCACAACACGGGAGAACTCCTCGGCAGCCTCGCCGAAGTGGAGCTTCTCGTCATACTCACACCACTTGGCTACCATAATGCTCTCGCTCTCTGTGCCGGGCATGGACTGCCATATCTCCTCGGTGATGAACGGCATGAACGGGTGCAGCAGCTTCAGTATACCCTGCATGATGTATACGAGCACGTTCTGTGCGGCGAGCGCAGACTCTCCGCCCTCTGCGATACGGGGCTTGGTGAGCTCGATGTACCAGTCGCAGTAAACGTCCCAGATGAAGTCGGTGAGGTTCTGTACGGCAACGCCGAGCTCGAATGCTTCAAGATTTGACGTTACGCTCTTTACGGTGTCGTTGTAGAGGCTCAGCACCCACTTGTCCTCGATGGGGAGGTTCTCCGGAAGCACCGGTGTGCCGAAGTCCTCGGGGAGGTTCATCAGAATGTACCTGGAAGCGTTCCAGAGCTTGTTTGCGAAGTTCCTGGAGTTCGTTACCTTGGTTTCCGTCCAGCGCATGTCGTTGCCGGGAGCATTGCCGGTCACAAGGGTCAGACGGAGTGCGTCTGCACCGTACTTGTCGATTATCTCCAGCGGGTCAACGCCGTTGCCCAGGGACTTGGACATCTTGCGGCCCTGCTCGTCACGTACCAGACCGTGTATCAGAACGTCCTTGAACGGCTTCTGACCGGTGTGCTCCAGACCGGAGAATATCATTCTTGCTACCCAGAACGGGATAATATCGTAGCCTGTTACCAGGGTGTTGGTGGGATAGAAGTAGTCCATCTCGGGGGTCTTGTCCGGCCAGCCGAGCGTGGAGAACGGCCACAGCGCAGAGCTGAACCATGTATCGAGGGTATCCTCGTCCTGCTTTACGGGAGCGCCGCACTTCGGGCACTTCTCCAGCGGGTCAAGGGAGATGGCGGTGTGCTTGCAGGAGGGGTTCTGGCAGTAGTATGCCGGGATCCTGTGACCCCACCAGAGCTGACGGGAAATGCACCAGTCACGGATATTCTCCATCCAGTAGAGATAGCCGTTCTCAAAGCGTTTCGGGATATAGCGCAGTTCGCCGGACTTTACAACGTCGATGGCAGGCTGTGCGAGCTCCTTCATGGAAACGAACCACTGAAGGGAAGCCCTCGGCTCTACGGTGGTGCCGCAGCGCTGGCAGCAGCCGACATTGTGCCTGTGGGGCTCGACCTTTACGAGGAGTCCCTGTGCGTCGAGGTCTGCGACCATCTGCTTTCTTGCCTCGTAGCGGTCCATGCCTGCGTACTTGCCGCCGACATCGGCGCTGATGGTTGCGTCGTCGTTCATCATGGAGATGACCGGGAGGTCGTGGCGCTGGCCAACCATGAAGTCGTTGGGGTCGTGCGCCGGGGTTATCTTAACAACGCCGGTACCGAATTCCATGTCAACATACTCGTCTGCGATGACGGGTATCTCACGGTCGGTGAGGGGGAGCTTCACCATCTTGCCGACGATGTTCCTGTAGCGCTCATCGTTGGGGTTTACCGCAAGGGCGGAGTCTCCGAGCAGCGTTTCCGGACGGGTGGTTGCGATCTCGACAGCGCCGGAACCGTCAGCCAGGGGATAGTTGATGTGCCAGAAGAAGCCGTCCTGCTCCTCGTACTCGCACTCGATGTCAGAGATGGAGGTCTTGCAGTTCGGGCACCAGTTGATCATTCTTACGCCGTGGTAGATGAGCCCCTTGTTGTAGAGGTCCATGAACACCTTCTGAACGGCTCTGGAGCAGCCCTCGTCCAGTGTGAAGCGCTCACGCTTCCAGTCGCAGGAGCTGCCCAGCTTCTTGAGCTGCTGGACGATACGTCCGCCGTAGACACGCTTCCAGTCCCAGGCACGCTTGAGGAATTCCTCTCTGCCTATCTGTTCCTTGGTGAGTCCCTCTTCCTTCATCTTGCCTACGATCTTTGCCTCGGTAGCGATGGAAGCGTGGTCAGTTCCCGGGAGCCACAGGGCAGAGTAGCCCTGCATTCTTCTCCAGCGGATAAGGATATCCTGGAGGGTGTTGTCCAGCGCATGGCCCATGTGGAGCTGTCCGGTGATGTTGGGCGGGGGGATAACGATGGTGTAGGGCTTTTTCTTGGGGTCTATCTCGGCGTGGAAGTAACCCTTTTCCTCCCAGTTATGATAGATACGGTCCTCGAATTCCTTCGGGGCGTAGGTCTTTGCAAGTTCCTTTCTCATTGCAATGTTGTCCTTTCGTTTATCTTTACGCTTCTGCGTTATTTGGCTCTGAGTGACTCCACCAGGGCTTCGTCCGGGGTGACGTACATCGTGCGGTTGTTCGTGAATATCACCATGCCGGGCTTTGCGCCTGCCGGCTTCTTGACGAACTTCACCGCTACATAGTCCACCGGGACGCCGGAACCGCTGCGCCCCTTTGAGTGGAACGCTGCGAGCTGTGCCGCTTCAAACAGGGTCTGCTCGCCGGGCTGTCTGCCCTCGGTGCGTATTATTACGTGGGAGCCCGCTATTCCCTGGGTGTGGAGCCATATGTCCGCAGCCCTGGCGGTCTTTAGTGTGAGCTGATCGTTCTGGCGGTTGTTCCTGCCCACCAGTATCTCGAATCCCTCGCTGGAGCGGAAACGCAGCGGTTCCGAGGTCTTTTTGACCTTTTCGTCAGCCCGCACTCCGCCCTTGAGATAACCCTGCTCCCGGAGCTCCCGGCGTATCTCTGCAAGGTCCATCTCGCTGTCTGTACGGCTGGCTGCGTCAAACACGCTGTCGATGTATATGAGCTCCTGCTGACCCTTTGCGATGAGCTCGGTCAGCTTCTTTTCGGCGGTGTCCAGCTTGCGGTATTCGGTGTAGTATTTCTGGGCGTTCTGCGCAGGGGTCAGGCGTGGGTCAAGCTGTATCTCGACCGGCTCGCCGGTGGTGAAATCCTCCAGAACCGCCTTGCTCTGTCCCTTTTCAAGACGCCATATATTCGCATTTATAAGGTCGCCCCGGACTCGGAAAACCTCCCGCTCTGAGCATTCGGCAAGCTCTTTTTTCTGGAGCTCCAGCTTCCTTGAAACACGCTCGTAGCTGTTCATCAGGAGCTTCAGCAGGTCATGGGCACGCTGCCTTGTGCGCTCGGAACGGTCCTGCGAAGCGAAGAACTCGTCCAGCAGGCCGTTTGCGGTGTCGCAGTGGCTTATCACCATGGAGGTGGAGTACTGCTCTATATTGATGAAGCAAAGGTCCTTTTTCTTCCCGCCCGGCTCTGAAACTATCGTGAAGCAGCATTCGCCGCCGTTCAGGGCGGACTTTATCCTGCCGAGAATAAACCGCAGCCGGTCCCTTGCGCTGTCGGTGAGGGAGCTGCACACGGCGTCCACGTCCTTTGCGGAGTACCAGGCGATCTCTCTTGTCAGTATCGGGGAAACGCCCTCCAGTACTGACGTCAGCTTCTTGCATAGGCGTTCGGGGCTGTCCTTGACTGCTTCCAGCACTTGTTCAGGAGTGCAGTCAAGCAGGCATAGCCTGTCCTGCCTCGGGGGAGCTTCGTACTGGATCCCCGGGAGGACACGGCGGACGGAGGAGATATCGTCGGTTATGCGCTTGACGCTGTCGATGACCCTGCCGTCACGTACTAATATAATGTTGCTGTGCCGCCCCATTATCTCGGCTATTACCGTGTTCGTGACGATATCGCCGATCTCGTTCGTGCACTCAAAGTCCAGTGAGATTATGCGCTCCAGCCCGTCCTGGCGTATCGCTATCAGCTTACCGCCGCCGAGGTGCTTTCTCAGCAGCATGCAGAACATGGGCGGCTGCTGCGGGTTCTCAAAGGAAGCGGAGGTGAGGTCCACCCGGGCGCTGACGCTGTTCGCAGAAAGCACCACTTTTTTTCCGCCGTCCCGGTAGGTCCGCAGGGAAATGACGATCTCCTCACGGGAAGGCTGATACACCTTGTCCACCCGGGCGCCGATAAGCGGCTGAAGCTCGTTCGTTACTATATGAAGAAATGCGCCGTCAAGCGACAAGTATCTCAACCCCTTTCATATCATGTTTCAGACGTAGCTGCACGGCTCGTGCTCGCAGTCCGGCGTGAACACCGGTATCTCCGGGAATGCACGGCTGAGCAGCGTTGCAATACGGTGCGAAGCGCACTTTTCGGTACCGTAGTGTCCGGCGTCGATGAGCGCCATTCCGGAGTTCACGGCCTCTACCCAGACGGAGTGCTTAACGTCGCCGGTAACAAGCGCCTGGCAGCCGAGTTCCTTTGCCCTCTGGAGAAGATCTCCGCCGGAGCCGGAGCACACGCCGACACGGGTTATGGCGTGCACGCTGCCCTCGCAGTACTTTACGCTTTCAAGGTCGAGGGAGCTCTTGCAATGCTCTGCAAGCGCCTTTGCAGTGAACCCGAGGGGCAGGTCGGCGATACCGCCTATGCCAAGCCCGTTGGGCTGGGTCTGTTCCAGGACGCCGGTGCTCTCCCAGCCGAGGAGCTCCATGAGAGCGTCGTTCACTCCGGCTTCGCACATGTCGAAGTTCGTATGTATCGCAATTGCGCTGATGTCGTTGCGCACCAGGGAGTACACCGGACTGCCGGCGAGCACCCTTTTCATCGGGTGGAATATTACCGGGTGGTGGGAAACTATCAGGTCCGCATTTTTCGACACTGCTTCATTAATAATATCTTCTGTTATATCAAGACAGGCGGCTATCCCTGTGACCGCTGCGCCGGAATCCCCGGTGAGAAGTCCCACGTTGTCGTAGCTTTCCGCTGTGGAGAGCGGTGCCACCGTGTTCAGGAAGCCAAGCACCTGATCTACTGTTGCTGCCATGTTGCCTCCGTTCAGTGTTGGTTTTCGTATTTCTGCGCCAGCGCAGTGATGTTTCCGGCAAGAGTGCGCAGTTCGCCGATACGGCTGCTGTCCGTATGGGAGCGTTCCATTCCGGCGGCGTTCTTTTCCAGCTTTTCCGCAATATGGCGGAGCATGGCGGGGTCAGTTATCTTACCGCACAGACAGAAAAGCTCGTCCGGCTCGGAAACGGCACCTGAATATCTGACAAGCATTACGGTATAGAAGCGCCCGTCGTCTACGGCGGTGCGTTCCTCGGTTATCTCGAAGCCGCTGCGGCAGAGTTCCCTGCGCAGTACCTCTGCCTTGGTCATGGGCTGCAGAATGAACCGGGTGTCCTCAGACAGAAATCTGCACCCGGAGATTATCTTCATGATAAGCTCGCCGCCCATGCCGCATATCACGACATCGTCGGCATAGTCTATCTTTTCAAGTCCATCTGAAAGCACGGCGGTGACATTGGTCACACCCTGCTCTGCGATAGTGCGCCTTGCGGCGGAAAGAGGCCCTTCCTTCACATCAGAAGCAATGACCTCCTTTGCGCCGTTCTGCGCAAGATAGCAGGCGAGCAGCGCATGGTCGGTCCCCACGTCGCAGACGGTGACCCCTCTGCGGCAGAGTCCGGCGGCGGTGCTCAGCCTGCTTGTGAGTTTTACCATTATTCGCCGATGACTGCGTTGAGCTGCTCTACGATCTCGTCAGCGTCCACGCCGTGTACCATGCATGCCTGCTCTACGGTCTCGCCACGGGAAGCCGGGCAGCCCAGGCAGTGCATTCCCATGCTGAAGAAGATGGGAGCGGCAGCCTCGCCTGCTACATCGAGAATATCACCGATAACTGTATCCTTTGTTACTTTCATGTTCATATTTCCTTTCATTTTGAGCTTTTCCCTGCGTTTTTGCCGCAGAGAGATAAATATACATGATATATTATATCACAGCTTTTCTATTTTGTCCAGTAGTAATTCTGATTATTAACCGGTGCGTTTTCCGGACATGAAATTTAATTTTTCAAAACTACTTGATTTTTTCTGCAAGATAGAGTATAATAGATGATGTAAATGCTCTCGCTTATGGGGGCAGGCCCTGTGCAACAGAGTGCTGTGAACCATGTCAGGCGGGGAACCGAGCAGCATTAAGCGGTCATCTCTGTGTGCCGCAGCAAGCCTGTTCCCATAATCGAGGGCATTTATATTTTTATTTTTTATCCGGAAAAGGGGGCGGCGGCTTTGTATCTCGCTTTATACAGAAAATATCGTCCGAGGACTTTTGACGATGTTATTTCCCAGCCGCAGATAGTCACCACCCTTAAAAACCAGATAGCCACCGGGCAGAACTCGCATGCCTACCTGTTCACGGGCAGCCGTGGAACCGGTAAGACCACATGTGCCAAGATACTTGCGATGGCGCTAAACTGCAAGCACCCGGTCAGCGGCAACCCCTGCCTTGAGTGCGAGAGCTGCCGTGAGATCGCTGAAGGCACCGCCACCGACATAGTCGAGATGGACGCTGCCAGCAACAACAAGGTCGAGGACGTCCACATGCTCCAGGACCAGCTTGCGTACACTCCGGTAAGCTGCAGGTACCGTGTGTATATCGTGGACGAGGTGCACATGCTCTCCGCTGCGGCGTTCAATGCGCTGCTCAAGACCATCGAGGAGCCGCCCGCTCACGTTATATTCATACTTGCCACCACTGAACTGCACAAGGTCCCTGCCACGATCGTGTCCAGGTGCCAGCGGTTCGAGTTCCGCAGGATAGAGATCGCAGACAGCTCCGAAAGGCTGCTCAGCGTTGCCGCCGCAGAGGGCGTGGCGCTCTCGCAGGGGGCTGCGGATATGATCTCCCGTATCTCGGACGGCGGCATGCGTGACGCTCTTTCGCTGCTGGACAGATGTATTTCGGTCAGCCGGGACGTCACCGAGGAGACCGTGCGGGAATGCGCCGGGGTGGCAGACAACCACAGAATGTACCAGCTCGCAGAATTCGTTGCGGCAAGGGATATCCCCGGCTGCATAAGGCTTCTGGAGCAGCTTTATAAAGGCGGCAAGGATATTTCCAGGGTCATGGACGAGCTGGGCTCGGTGTTCCGTGACCTCATGCTCAGCAGGAGCGCTCCCGGGGAGCACAGCCTGCTTTCGGTAATGCCGTCGGATTATGACGAGATAGACAGGCTCGCAGGAATGTTCACACTGGACGAGATACTCCGCTGCCTGACTCTCATTCAGGAATGCACTGACAGTATCTCAAAGACCCGCCAGCGGCGTACGGCAGCAGAGATGTGCTTCGTGAAGCTCTGCACGGGCGCCCCCACGGCGGCGCAGATGGCAGCGCAGACCTCGGTCCCTGCCGCAAGACCTGTTCAGCAGGTTCAGAAGCCGGCGGAATTCAAGCCGATGGGAAGCGAGTTCACACCGCTTTCTGACGATAAGCTCTCACCCAGCCAGGCGGCAGCGGTGAAGAAGCTGCAGAAGATATTCGAGCCGGAGGAAACTCCCGCAAAGCCTGCTCCCGTACCTCAGCCCGCTGCTCCCGAGAAACCGCAGGAGAAGCCTGCGGAGGTCGCAAGGAACCAGGAAAAGCTCAGCGAGTTATTGGCGGAAAGCCCGGCAAAGCCGGAGAGACCCGCAGAAAAGCCTGCGCCTGTAAATAAAGCAACGGAGCCGTTTCCACTTGAGGATAGCGCACCAATGCCGGAGCTCAACAGCAGACCCGCAGCGCCGGAGGTGGATCTTGCACCGCCTCCCGAGGAGCCGCCGATGGAGTTCGTACCCCAGAGGGAGTTCGACACGGCGCCAGCCCCCGAGCCTGCCGGAAAGCCGGAACCGGTCGTTGCGCCGGAGCCTGTAAAAACGGCGGAGCCTGAGCCGGTGAAAGCTCCGGAGCCGGAGAAAAAGCCTGAGCCGGAAGTGAAAACAGAGCCGGTAAGTGCTCCCGCAAAGCCCGCCGGGAAGTCGGATTACGAAAAGCTGAGCGGAATGACGGCGGAGGAATGGCAGAAGATACTCGCAAACGTGAATGATGCCCTCTATGCGGCAATGCTGGAGGACTCCACGGCGAGCGTCAGCCCGGAGGGAGTGCTGGAGATACACACCGGCAACCTCATGCTCCAGGGCATGACCACGAAGGGCACCCAGACGCTTGAAGCGGTGCTGGAGCAGGCGTCCGGCAGGAAGCTGCGTGCGCATGTGGTAGGAGAAAACACGGAAACAGCAGCGGAGGACAAGAACTCTGCTGTGAAGGAGCTGCTTGAAAAAGCACGGCAGCTCAATATAGATGTACAAATCAAGTGAAAGGATAATACCGAAATGAAAGCAAGATTACCCCAGGGATATCAGAATTCCACACCTAACATGAACCAGATGGTCCGTAAGGCACAGAAGATGCAGGAGGACATCGGAAAGATCCAGGAAGAGCTTGCAGTCAAGGAGTTCACGAAGCAGGTAGGCGGAGGAGCACTTGAGCTGGTAATGACCGGCGACAAGCAGCTCAAGTCCGTTACCCTCAAGCCTGAGGTCGTTGACCCCGAGGATATCGAGATGCTCCAGGATCTTATCATCAGCGGCGTCAACGAGATACTCAAGGAAGTTGACGACTACGGAGCAGCTGAGATGGAAAAGGTGACCGGCGGCGTTTCTTTCCCCGGCTTCATCTGATCTGACGGAAAATAACACCGGGCGGGAAAGGTACAAAGTGTGCCCTTGCCGCCCTTTGTTCTAATAATGAACGGAAATTTCAGAACTGTAATGAATCTCCCGGCGGTAAGGCTGGGGGTGACTTATGCGGCGGGGTGTATCGCTGCCGCATTCTGCGACGACGTGCTGCGGGTGATACTTCTGAGCGGCGCTGCGGTGCTGACTGCGGCGTGCTTCGTTATGCGCAGGGAAAAGCTCCGGGCGGCGGGACTGTTGTTGGGGCTTCTGGTCATGTCGTCGTACATGTGGCTCTACTGCCAGCCGTTAAGGGCTATGGCAGGGGAGGAGGTCCGCACGGAGTGCCGGGTGGTGTCCATGAGCCACACGAGCGGGTATTTTTCAGCGGGCAGGGCGCTGTGCGTTATCGGCGGGCGTCCGGCGCTGATTGACCTCACGGGAGGGTTCTCTGCACAGCCCGGGGATATACTTGATGTCACCATAACGCTCGCAAGGGCGGACGAGGATATGTTCACCTTTTCTGACGGAGTGGTGATGGAGGGCGGCGTGCAGGAGCTTCATGGCTCCAGGCATGGCTTCAGCCTGATCGGTCTTGCGGGGGAGATACGCACTACGGCGGTGAAGCGCATGGAGGTCATGGGCGGAGATGAAGCGGCACTGTGCAGCGGTCTGCTGCTGGGTGACAAGTCGGGCTTTTCCATGGCGCTGACACGTGACATCACCTACAGCGGCCTGAACTACATGACTGCGGTATCCGGTGCGCACATCACGCTGGTGCTGATGATACTGATGGAGCTTTTCGGCAGAGAAAAGCGCTCGCAGGCTGTCATTGCACTGATCGCCGTGCCGGTACTGGCGGTGCTGTTCGGTTTTTCGCCCTCGGTGATGCGTGCGGGGATAATGATGCTGTTCAGCAAGTGCGCCGTCCTGTTCGGCAGAAAGGCGGAAACGATGAACTCCCTGTGCGTGGCGTTCATGGCGCTGACTGTATTCTCGCCCTGTGCCGCCGCTGACCCGGCTCTGCTGATGTCGGAGCTCGGCGTGTTCGGCGCTGCGGTGCTTGGCAGAAGAATAAACGGCATGAAGCGCTTCAGGTTCGAGCGGGTGAAGGTCCTGGCAAAGCTGAAAGAGGCTGCTGTGATCTCGCTGTGTGCTATGATATGCATAGCTCCGGTGAGCGTTTCCTGCTTCGGCGGGATATCCCTGGTGGAGGTGCCGGCTTCGGTGGCGGCGGCTCCTCTGTTCACTGCGGCGGTCACACTGGGTCTGCTGTACCTGATCTCCGGGATACCTCTGCTGGCGCTTCCGCTGATGTGGGTCGCAAAGGGATTCCGGGCGCTGCTGGCGTTTTTCGGGGAAATACCCGGGGCATGGCTCCCGGCGGATCACTGGGCGTCGGTCCCGCTGGCGTTTCTTTCGGCGGGGCTGCTCATTGCGGTATTGTTCACGGCGGAGCGGCAGGCGGCGCTGCTGCAATCGTTTGTGCTGTCGGTGGCCCTGTTCGTCTGCGTGGGGTTCTACAGCAATTACACCCGCTGCCGCATAGACTTCGTATCTGACGGGAGGAGCGGAGCGGCGGTGATATGCACCCGGAACGATGCGACTGTCATGATATCCGGAACCGGCGCAGGGCTCAGGAAGAAGCTGTTCAATGAGTTCTTGAGAAGCGGGATAACGCAGGTCCGCCTGATAAACGCCCCGCAGCTCGATTACACCGGCATGAATGCTATACAGGAGCTTTCAGAGGTTTTCCCGGTGGATATGCTGCTCGTGCCGCAGGACGAGATAGTGCGGTTACCGGGCGTGGAGGTCGGCACGGCGTACGATTCGCTGACGGTAAACGGCAGGACCATCGCCTGTGCGAAGTCCGGCGATCTTTCTGCAAAGGGAGATATCGTGATGTACTGGGGCTACACCCGGAGTGTTCCGGGCAGCTCTGCGGGGCTGCCGGTGTATGTTTCGGCATGGCAGAACAAGATACCGATAAACGGCGTGAACATCTGTGATGAGCCGCTGAGGATAGAGTTATAAGGAGAAATATATGGCTGAATTTATATCTGCACCGCTTGCCCTTGCTGCGGAGCAGTTCGCAAAGCTGCCGGGGATCGGCATAAAGACGGCGCAGCGCCTGGCGTACTATATGCTCAATCTGCCGCAGCACGAAGTAGAGGAGTTCGCCTCTGCGCTGGTGCAGGCGAGGAGCGGCGTGCAGCTCTGCCGCTGCTGCCAGAACTTCACCGACCGTGAAGTCTGCGAGATATGCTCTGACGATAATCGTGACAAGGGCGTCATATGCGTTGTGGAGTCCCCGAAGGACGTATCGGCGTTTGAGCGTTCCGGCGGGTACGAGGGAGTGTATCATGTGCTGCATGGGCTGCTCTCCCCGATGGACGGAGTCACCGCAGAGGACCTGAAGATCAAGGAACTGATGAGCAGGCTCTCGGACGTGCGTGAAGTGATCATGGCGACCAACCCTACGGTGGAGGGAGAAGCGACGGCGGTGTATCTCAGCCGGCTCATAAAGCCTATGGGGATAAAGGTGAGCCGCCTTGCCTACGGGCTTCCCGCAGGGTCAGCGCTGGAGTTCGCCGATGACGTGACGCTGATGAAGGCGCTGGAGAACCGCAGCGTGCTGTGACATGGACAAAAAAATCCCACAGCTGTGCGGGCTGTGGGAGAAAGATGAAGTCTGCACGAAAAAAGGAAGGAAAACGTACAGACCTTGTCGGGTCCTGCCGAAGCGGCTTGACCCAGATGAAAACTCATCATAAAAAGGGGAGGTAGGTTATTGAAACGCTATGGAGTACCATAGCTGCTTGTCGGCATTGACCTTCCGGTCATCTGCTGTGATTATATGATACTGGTTTTGTATGTATTTACAATAACGGCTTTGTGAAATAACCGTGAAAGAAAAATGAAACAACATTTTACAGTTGCACGATAAATTCTCGTGTGAGAAATATGCGATATGCTCAAAAATAAAACCGCCCTTTAGGACGGCTTTATTTTTGGTTGGGATAGTGCGACTCGAACGCACGAATGAGGGAGTCAAAGTCCCTTGCCTTACCGCTTGGCTATATCCCAGTGGAAGTCCGCCGTCAGGCGGAGCTGCTCTTAACGAAAAAGGCACAGGAAAACCCTATGCCTTTTAATATCTGGGGTGGGTAGTGGGAGTCGAACCCACGATCTTCGGGACCACAATCCGACGCTTTAACCTACTAAGCCATACCCACCGTACCTGGCACGCCATGAAGGATTCGAACCTTCGACCTACCGCTTAGAAGGCGGTTGCTCTATCCAGCTGAGCTAATGGCGCATGTGCTTTTCGTGGTCTGTCCGTAAGGACATGGAGCGGGTGATGGGAATCGAACCCACGCGGCCAGCTTGGAAGGCTGGAATTCTACCATTGAACTACACCCGCAGAATTGAAAGTCTGCACTTAACATCAATGCTTAATTATTATAGCACTTTTCATTTCGTTTGTCAAGAGGTAAAATGAAAAAAATCAAATTATTCCCGATGCAGGATCTTTCCCGCAGGGAATATGCTCTGCTCAATTCCATTTTGCTTGACATTTTTACGATAATCTGATATAATTGAAATATTAAATGCGCCTGTGGTGAAACTGGCAGACACGATGGATTTAGGTTCCATTTCCGAGAGGAATGCAGGTTCAAGTCCTGTCAGGCGCACCAGAGTTTTCCCGAACATTCGTTCGGGAAAACAGTCCGATTTTTCTCGACCGTCCCGGAGTGGGACGGTCGTTTTGCTGTGCTCAAATTAAATACAAAAGACCGCCGGAAAGATGTTCAGGCGGTCTCAGCTTGTCGAAAAAGTCGCTTTCGCCTGCGAAGCAGGCTTTTTTAATCCGTTTTTTGCCACGGGTCTCCCGGGGCAAAAAACACTTCTATCCCTGCAAGTGTGCGGCTTGGCGGCATAGCCGCCGAGACGTGCATGCAGCAGGGATGTTCGGCGAAAAAGCCCCAACGGGGATTTTTCGACGGTCTCAGACCGCCGGAAAGAGGTTCCGGCGGTCTTTTGCATTTACTGTTTCCTGGCGATGGCGTATTCATCGTCTGAGGAATAATATGGACAGTTGTAGTTCGTGCCGGTCATGAAACGGTACATTTCGTCCTCGTCAAGGTTCACAAGGCAGACCCAGCAGTCGCACTCTTCGTCGTAAACGTAGTTCACGCAGTCGTCGCAGTTCGTCATTTCGTTTCCTCCTTATTGGCGTTTATCGCACGGAATGCCTGCTCCAGCGTCCGCACGCCGATTATCTGTATGCCGTAGTTCTCCGCTTTGCTCAGGGACGAAAAGCTCTGCTTCGGGATTATGCAGCGCTCGAAGCCCAGCCGGGCGCCTTCCTTCACACGCTCCCTTACGTGAGAGGCTGCACGTACTTCGCCGCCAAGTCCCACCTCGCCGAATACCATCAGCTTCTCCGGTATGACCTTATCACACAGCCCCGAATACAGCGCCAGCGCAACCGCAAGGTCCGCCGCCGGCTCATCGAGCTTCAGACCGCCGACTATGTTTACGTACACGTCAACGCCGCCGAAAAAGAACCCGGTGCGCTTCTCCAGAACCGCCAGCAGCATGTAGAGACGGTTGTAGTCGAACCCGGTCGCAACACGCCTCGGCGCAGAGAGCGTCGATTTTGTCACCAGCGCCTGTACCTCTGCGAGAATGGGCCGGGTGCCCTCCACCGTGCAGACCACAGCACTGCCGGACACTGTAGTGATGCGACCTGACAGCATCATCTCAGAGGGGTTTGTGACCTCGTGCAGACCGTCGTCGTCCATGTTGAACACGCCTATTTCATTGGTGGAGCCGAAACGGTTCTTTATCGCCCTCAGAATTCTGTAGGAAAGCTGCTTTTCGCCCTCGAAATACAGCACCGTGTCCACGATGTGCTCCATTATCTTAGGTCCCGCAATGCCGCCGTCCTTGTTGACATGGCTGACTATGAATATCGGTATCTCCTCGGATTTGGCAAGGTGCATGAATGCGTTGGTGCACTCCCTGACCTGCACTATGCTTCCGGCGGAGGAATTTATGCCGCTGGAGGTTATCGTCTGTATCGAGTCTATTATGACGATATCCGGCTTGGACTTCTTTACTGCCTGTATAATGCTCTCACAATTATTCCCGGAGGCGAGCATCAGGTTGCTGTTCCCCGAAACTCCCAGCCTGTCCGCCCGGAGCTTTATCTGCCGTTCGGACTCCTCGCCGGAAACGTAGAGTATCGTGTGCTGTCCGCTCATAAAGCCGCATATTTGCAGCAGCAGGGTGGACTTTCCGATACCCGGGTCGCCGCCGATAAGCACCAGGGAGCCCTTGACAAGTCCGCCGCCGAGCACACGGTCCAGCTCGGAGATCCCGGTGTCGTAGCGTGTTTCGTCCTCGTAGCTGATGTCGTCTATGGGCGAGAATTTCAGTTCGCCCACCGGCGCAGCGGATTTACCGCCGATTAGGGGAGCGGGCTCGGCTTCTTCTATCGTGTTCCAGCTTCCGCAGGCGGTACACCTGCCGTTCCATTTTGAGTATTCCTGGCCGCATTCGCTGCATACGAATACGGTTTTTGGTTTTGCCATGCGATCTCTCCTTGAAAAAATTCAGCCTGCCGGGTCAGGCAGTAATAATCCGGACAATTCTGTCATATGTATTGGACAAATAGTGCCGGATATACGGCGGGTGCGGTCTTTGCAGACGGGGCAGCCGGCGCTCCGGATAACAAATTCCGATTTCTTCTGGGGGTAAGGTCATGAAACTAAATAAAAAGTCCCTGAAATTTGCCGTGAGTATGGCGGCAGTCTTTGCAGTACTGGCAGTGTGCGCCCGGGTGACCGACAGCGCTCTTCCTGCGGCGGCGGATACCTCCGACAAGCCGGTGATAGTCCTGGACGCTGGCCACGGCGGTCTTGACAGCGGCGCCGTGGGAAAGAACGGCACGCTTGAAAAGGACGTCAACCTCGCCGTTGTAAAGGACCTCCAGCAGCTGCTGGATCTTTCAGGGTTCAGAACCGTGCTGACCCGCAGCGAGGATATTTCCGTCTACGACCCCGGCACAGAGGGTATCCGCAACCAGAAACTTTCTGACATGGATAACCGGCTGGAGCTTATCCAGAGTTATCCCGACAGCATCTTCCTGTGCATTCATCAGAACAACTTCACCGATCCTGCGTATTTCGGCGGGCAGATGTTCTACAATAACAACAATCCCGGCAACAGGACCCTGGCGCAGCTCATGCAGGACAGGTTCGCACAGCTCCAGCCCGGCAACGACCGGGAGATAAAGCTCACCGGCGATGAACTGTTCCTGCTGAAAACCAACAAGAACCCCTCGCTGATGATAGAGTGCGGTTTCCTTTCCAATCCCGACGAGGAAGCAAAGCTGGGCACGCCGGAATATCAGCAGCAGCTCGCATTCACGATATACAGCGGTCTGATGGATTACCTTGCAGTCACCGTCCCTGAAGAGCAGTGGACTGACGAGCCTGCGGAGCTTCCGCTCACGGACGAACTATAAATAAGTATAATTCTTTATGCCCGAAATGTCAAGGGCAGGGCGGTTTGTATTGACAATTCCATCGCACAATGGTATAATAATTATATACGTGATATCACGGCGGAGGTCTGTAGTGGACAGATATGCGCCGTGCGGTTGTGGGAGGTTTGAAATGTCTGATACACCGATAAATCCCTTTGACGACGCAGAAGAGATCGCCAAGAAGTCAATGGTGCTCTTCTTTGTGATAGACTGCTCCGGCAGTATGAGCGGCAGCAAGATAGGCACCGTGAATTCAGTTATGGAGGAGCTTATACCTGAAATAAAGGACATCGGCGGCGCTGACGCTGATATCAAGCTCGCCGTGCTGAAATTCTCCGGCGGGTGCGAGTGGGTCTATGACGCCCCGGTATCCATTGACGAGTTCGAGTGGAAGCCCCTTGAAGCGGAGAACGTCACCGACCTCGGCGCAGCGCTCACCGAGCTTGCGTCAAAGCTGTCGAGGAACGAGTTCATGAAGTCCCCGAGCCTTTCCTTTGCGCCGGTCATGATACTCATGTCCGACGGATATCCCACTGATAACTACGTGAAGGGTCTGGATATCATATCAAAGAACCGCTGGTACTCCAACGGCATAAAAGCTGCGGTCGCCATCGGCGAGGACGCTGACCTCGATATCCTCGCACAGTTCACCGGCGACCCGGACAGCGTTGTTACGGCGCATAACGGCGAAGCTCTCGCAAAGCTGATAAAGTTCGTGGCGGTCACGTCCTCGCAGATAGGCAGCCGCAGCGTCCGCCTGGCGGAGGACGGCGAGCAGGCACGCACCAAGCAGGAGGCGGCAGCGGAGCAGATACGTGAATTCGCCGAGAGCGACGAGATAAACGCTGATATCGAGGCTGGCTGGTAATGCCGTTCGGCGGTTTTGCAGTGTCGGTGAGGGGAGCTTCCCATGAGGAAAATGGGACACCCTGCCAGGACAGCGCCAGGGTGTATGTTTCGGAGAAACTCGCAGTAGCGGCGGTGTCGGACGGACACGGCAGCGGAAAACACTTCCGCAGTGACGCCGGGAGCGAGATGGCGGCACGTATAGCGATACGCTCCGTGATGGACTTCTGCGAGAGGAACGGCACACTCGCCGATATATTTTCTGCCGACCCGCATGAGGCGGCACGCCGTATAGCCGGTAACATCATCTGCGGCTGGAACGATGAGATAGCGGCGCATCTGAAATTCGCCCCGCTGAGCGTGCAGGAACGGGAAATATCGGACAGGTTCGGCGGCATACAGCCGGAGGTCATCTACGGTGCGACCCTGATACTTGCGGCGATTGACGAAACCGGCGTGTTCGGAATGCAGATAGGCGATGGTTCGTTCGTGATGGTGCAGGGCGGTACTCGGCTCCCTGTGCCGGAGGACGAGCGGCTGATGGGGAACCTTACGACCTCCCTGTGCGACTGCGATGCGATAAACAGCTTCCGCAGCTTCTGGCGGGATGGCGCTCCGGCGGCGGTTATGCTTTCAAGCGACGGGCTGATTAATTCATTTGTCAGCCGGGAGGACTTCCTGCGGTTCGCTGCGAGGACTTCCGGGCTGAAGAAGCAGGAGTTCACGGCGCTTACGGAACATCTCCGGGAGCGTTCCAGGGCAGGGAGCCGGGACGATATCTCCGTGGCGGTGGTCAGACCGGAGTGAGATTACCTCCCCACGCCCGGGACTCTTTACAGAGCGTTATTGAAGTCCCTGCGCCGGGCGGCTGAAAACCCCGTATTTTGCATCGTTTGTGCGTAATATTACAAAATCCATCGCAAAAACCTCAAAGTTTGTCAAAAAGGGCAAAAAAATCGTCCCAAATAACAAAAATGTGCGGATTTATCCGCATTTTTTTTATTCACACAATGCTTGACTTTTGGCGCTGTTTGGTGTATAATATCATAATGTATCATAATGGATATGTGTGCGAAAAGACTGGTTTTTGACCATTGCAAGATGTGATTTTACAGTTTTTTACACCTGTCCGGACCGGATTTTTATTAAGGAGTGATAAAGCCGATGGTGAATGTTAAGCCCATACAGCTCGGAAAAACCACCCGAATGAGTTTTTCTAAGATCAATGAGGTCATCGATATGCCGAACCTCATCGGTATTCAGAAGGATTCCTACGAATGGTTCCTGAATGACGGTATCAAGGAGATCTTCAATGAGTTCTCCCCGATAACCGATTCCAATGGCAGATACGAACTCTCGTTCATCAGCCACCGCCTTGACGACAAGACTAAGTATACCATTGAGGAATGCAAGGAGCGTGACGCTACCTATGCTATCCCGATCCGTGTCACCGCACGTCTTCTCAACAAGGAGACCGGCGAGATGGTGGACAACGAGATCTATATGGGCGACCTGCCGCTTATGACCGACAGCGGTACTTTCGTCATCAACGGCTCTGAGCGTGTAGTAGTATCCCAGCTCGTCCGCTCCCCGGGCGTATACTACGGCTTCGAGAACGACAAGACAGGTAAGCCCCTCTACAAGGCTACCGTTATCCCGAACCGTGGCGCATGGCTCGAATATGAGATGGACGCCAACGATGTCTACTACGTTCGTATAGATAAGAACAGAAAGATCCCCGTTACCACGTTCCTGCGTGCGCTGGGCCTTTCCACCAATGCTGAGCTCACCGGAAAGTTCGGCGAAGATCCCCGTATCCTCGCTACCATCGAGAAGGACAGCACACAGAACAAGGAAGAGGCTCTTCTCGAGGTCTACAGAAAGCTCCACCCCGGCGACATGACCAGTGTTGAGTCTGCACAGAACTATCTCAATAATCAGTTCTTCGACGCAAAGAGATACGACCTTTCCAGATTCGGCCGTTATAAGTATAATAAGAAGCTGGCTATCTCCGACAGAATTTACGGCAGAAAGATAGCTGAGCCGGTCATCGCTCCTATGACCGGTGAGATCCTCGCTGACGAGGGCGACATCATCAACCGTGAGAAGGCTCTCGAGATCGAGAACGCCGGCGTTATCGACGTTGCAGTTTATCACCCCGAGCGTGAGGACGCAATTGTTCGTGTTACCGGCAACGGCATGGTAGATATCAGGGTATACACCGGCGATATGGACGTTGAGGCACTTGGCATCAACGAGCATGTACGCTTCGCTGTCCTGCGTGACATCCTTGAGACCGCAGCAGGCGACCAGGAAGAGCTCGCACGCCTTATCAGGTCCCGTGCAGACGAGCTTATCCCCAGACACATCACGATCGAAGATATATTCGCAACTGTAAGCTACTTCCTCGACCTTTGCGAGAAGGTAGGCACGGTCGATGACATCGACCACCTGGGCAACAGACGTATCCGCTGCGTGGGCGAGCTGCTCCAGAACAACTTCAGAATGGGCTTCGTCCGCATGGAAAAGACCATTCATGAGAGAATGCAGCTCAACGGCCAGGATCAGGAGAAGGTCTCCCCGGCGTCCCTTATCAATGCACGCCAGGTCATCTCCGCTATGAGAGAGTTCTTCGGTTCCTCTCCGCTGTCCCAGTTCATGGATCAGAACAACCCGCTGGCTGAGCTTACTCACAAGCGCCGTCTGTCCTCCCTTGGTCCGGGCGGTCTGTCTCGTGACAGAGCCGGATTCGAGGTGCGTGACGTACACTACTCCCACTACGGAAGAATGTGTCCTATCGAGACCCCTGAAGGTCCTAACATCGGTCTGATCTCCTACCTCGCATCCTTTGCGAGAATAAATGTATACGGCTTCATCGAGGCCCCCTACAGACGTGTGGACAAGGCTACCGGCAGAGTGCTGGACGATGTAGTCTACATGACCGCTGACGAGGAGGACAACTACGTTGTCGCCCAGGCGAACGAGCCGCTGGACGAAGAGGGTCGTTTCGCAAGACCCATGGTCCACGCCCGCTGCCGTGATACCATTCGTGAGTTCGACCGTGACAAGGTGGACTTCATGGACGTATCCCCGAAGATGGTCGTTTCCGTTGCTACGGCTATGATCCCGTTCCTCGAGAACGATGACGCTAACCGTGCACTGATGGGTGCGAACATGCAGCGTCAGGCAGTGCCGCTTATGGTTACTGATAATCCTATCGTCGGAACCGGTATGGAGTACAAGGCAGCCGTTGACTCCGGCGTCGTTATCTGCTCCAAGGAGGACGGCGTTGTTACAGAGGTAGACGCTGACAAGATCATCGTTACCAACGAGCTCGGTCAGGAGCACATCTACAGACTCATCAAGTTTAAGCGCTCCAACCAGGGCAACTGCGTGAACCAGCGTCCGATCGTAAGCAAGGGCGAGAAGGTCAAGGCCGGCGACGTTATCGCAGACGGACCCGCTACCAAGTGGGGCGAGATCGCACTCGGCAAGAACGCACTCATCGGCTTTACCACATGGGAAGGCTACAACTACGAGGACGCCGTTCTTATCAACGAGAAGCTCGTTTACAATGATGTTTACACCTCAATTCATATAGAAGAATACGAACTCGAGTGCCGTGAAACAAAGCTCGGCTCCGAGGAGATCACCCGTGATATCCCGAACCTTTCCGACGACGCCCTCAAGGATCTTGACGAGCGTGGTATCGTCCGTATAGGTGCGGAGGTCCATTCCGGCGATATCCTGGTAGGTAAGGTTTCCCCGAAGGGCGAAACTGAGCTCAATGCCGAGGAAAGACTGCTCCGTGCGATATTCGGCGAGAAGGCAAGGGAAGTACGTGACAACTCCCTGAGAGTTGCCCATGGCGTAAGCGGTATCGTAGTTGACGTCAAGGTGTTCAACCGTGACAACTGCGATGAGCTCTCACCCGGAGTAAACGAGAAGGTACGTGTTTATATCGCACAGAAGAGAAAGATCTCTGTCGGCGATAAGATGGCGGGCCGTCACGGTAACAAGGGTGTCGTTTCCAGAATTCTCCGTCAGGAGGATATGCCGTTCCTGCCGGACGGTACTCCGCTTGACATCGTTCTTAACCCTCTGGGCGTACCTTCCCGAATGAACATCGGTCAGGTGCTCGAGGTTCACCTTGGCTACGTTGCAAAGGCTCTGGGCTGGAAGATCGCAACGCCGGTATTCGACGGTGCGCATGAGCAGGATATCCGTGAGCTCTACGAGGCTGCAAGGGCTGTCAACAGCGGCAAGATGGACGAGAACGCAGAGCGTATCTACAACATGAACAGGGAAGACGGCGACCGCCGTGAGGCTGAGCTGCTGGGTGCAAACTCCGCAGGCATCGACTTCACAAAGATCGCATTCACTTCCGACTGTAAGACTCAGCTGACGGACGGCAGGACCGGCGAGAAGTTCGACGGACCTGTTACGGTCGGCTATATGTACTACCTCAAGCTCCATCATCTGGTAGATGATAAGATCCATGCACGTTCCACCGGTCCTTACTCTCTGGTAACGCAGCAGCCTCTGGGCGGTAAGGCTCAGTTCGGCGGTCAGCGTTTCGGTGAGATGGAGGTCTGGGCTCTGGAGGCTTACGGCGCAGCTTACACGCTGCAGGAGATCCTGACTGTCAAGTCCGATGACCTGATGGGACGCCAGAAGACCTACGAGGCTATCGTTAAGGGCGAGCCTGTTCCGAAGCCCGGTGTTCCCGAGTCCTTCAAGGTAATGATCAGAGAGCTCCAGGGTCTGGGCCTTGATGTAAGAGTCCTGGACGACAAGGGCGAAGTCGTTGACCTCAGGAATGACGGCGATGAGGACGAGGAAGATACCGGTTACGCTTCCGAGACCATGGACTTCAACTACAACACCAGCGAGGACGAGCTTAACGACAGAGGCTACGGCATCGTGAACGAGGACGAGATAAACGGCGAGCCCGCTTCCTCCTCCAGCGATGACGAGGACGGCTTCGCAGAGGAAGATTTCTCAGACGGTGAGCCTATTGACTTCGGCGAGGACGAGTGATCCTGCCGGGCAAACCGTTACGAACACAGCCTGCCATAGACGGCGGTAAACCCCGCCGCCTAGGGCTTTGATAGAGAAACGAGGTAATAATTTGAACACTGTTTTTGAGTCAATGAAGATCGGACTTGCCTCTCCCGACCAGATAAGAGAATGGTCCTACGGTGAAGTGCTCCGTCCTGAAACAATAAATTATCGTACCCAGAAGCCGGAAAAGGAAGGTCTGTTCTGCGAGCGTATCTTTGGTCCGCAGAAGGACTGGGAGTGTAACTGCGGTAAGTACAAGCGCATCCGCTTCAAGGGCAAGGTCTGCGAGAAGTGCGGCGTTGAGGTCACACGTGCAAAGGTAAGACGTGAGCGTATGGGCCACATCGAGCTGGCTGCACCGGTTTCCCACATCTGGTATTTCAAGGGCACACCCTCCCGCATCGGTCAGGTGCTGGATATCTCTCCTAAAAGACTGGAAGAGGTGCTCTATTTCACTAAGTATATCGTTATCGACCCCGGCGAGGCCAAGGAGCTGAGCAAGAACCAGCTTCTGGAGGAGAAGGAGTATGCAAACTTCCGCACGAAGTACGGCTCTGACTTCAAGGCAGGCATGGGCGCAGAGGCTATCAAGGAGCTTCTTCAGGAGATCGACCTTGAAAAGCTCTCCAACGAGCTGAAGGAAGAGCTTGCAACCACACAGCAGGGTCAGAAGCGTGTGAAGCTGCTGAAGCGTCTTGATGTTGTCGAGGCGTTCCTCCAGTCCCACAACCGCCCTGAGTGGATGATACTTGACGTTATCCCGGTCATTCCCCCGGATATCCGCCCGATGGTACAGCTGGACGGCGGCCGCTACGGCGTTTCCGACCTGAACGACCTGTACAGACGTGTCATCAACAGAAACAACCGTCTGAGAAAGCTCATCGAGATGCACTCCCCGGAGATCATCGTCAGAAACGAGAAGCGCATGCTCCAGGAAGCTGTAGACGCACTCATAGACAACGGCAGACACGGCAGAGCGTACACCGGTTCCAACAACCGTCCGCTCAAGTCCCTTTCCGACCTGTTAAAGGGTAAGCAGGGACGTTTCCGTCAGAACCTGCTCGGTAAGCGTGTTGACTACTCCGGACGTTCCGTTATCGTCGTTGGCCCTGAGCTGAAGATGGACCAGTGCGGTCTGCCCAAGGAGATGGCTCTCGAGCTGTTCAAGCCGTTCGTGCTCAACGACCTGGTGGTAAAGGGCAGCGCCCAGAACATCAAGCAGGCAAAGAAGATGGTAGAGCGTGCAGACGACAAGGTATGGGACTCCCTCGAATGCGTTATCAAGGATCACCCCGTTCTGCTGAACCGTGCTCCTACGCTGCACAGACTGGGTATCCAGGCGTTCTCTCCGGTACTCGTTGAGGGCCGTGCGATCAAGCTGCACCCCCTGTGCTGTACCGCATTCAACGCAGACTTCGACGGCGACCAGATGGCGGTACATCTTCCCCTGTCCGCAGAGGCCCAGGAAGAGGCACGCACCCTCATGCTGGCTGCCAAGAACCTGCTGAAGCCGTCTGACGGACGCCCTGTTACCGTTCCTACGCAGGATATGGTGCTGGGTTCCTACTACCTGACTATCGAAAAGACAGGCGAGAAGGGCGAGGGCAAGGTGTTCCGTGACGCCAACGAGGCGCTCATGGCTTACCAGGACGGCCTGATCTCCATTCATGCCAATATAAAGGTAAGAGTTACCAAGGACCTCGGCGACACAAAGCTCACCAGACTTGTTCCGGCGACTGTCGGCAGGATCATCTTCAACGAGCACATTCCGCAGGACCTGGGCTATGTTGACAGAACCGATCCCGAGCACCAGCTGGATTATGAGATCTCTTTCAAGGTCGGCAAGAGCCAGCTCGGTAAGATCATCGACCGCTGCCTGAAGATCCATGGTACCGCTACCACGGCCCAGGTGCTGGATAAGATCAAGGCAATGGGCTACAAGTACTCCACAAGATCCGGTATCACCGTTGCGGTAAGCGACGCTGTTATCCCGCCGCAGAAGGCCGAGATCCTCGCTGATGCGGACGCAAAGATCGCAAAGCTGAACAAGCGCTTCAATCGTGGTTTCATTTCCAACTACGAGCGTCAGGAAGAGTTCAAGAAGATCTGGAACAAGGCTACCGAGGACGTCGGAAACGCTCTGACGGCAAACCTCGACAAGTACAACAACATCTTCATGATGGCGGACTCCGGTGCCCGTGGTTCTACGAACCAGATCAGACAGCTCGCAGGTATGAGAGGACTTATCGCAAATACTTCAGGTAAGACCATCGAAATGCCTATCAGAGCTAACTACCGTGAGGGTCTGACAGTCCTCGAGTACTTTATCTCCGCACGTGGTGCCCGTAAGGGACTTGCCGATACCGCTCTTAGAACCGCAGACTCCGGTTACCTGACAAGACGTCTTGTTGATGTATCCCAGGAAGTCATCGTCCGTGAAGAGGACTGCGGAACTACCGACGGCATCGATGTATACGAGATCAAGGAAGGCAAGGAGCTGGTCGAGAAGCTCGGCGAACGTCTTGTAGGACGTTTCCTCTCCGAGGACTTCAAGGACAAGGACGGCAACGTTCTCGTTTCCCATGACAAGCTCATGAATGACGCAGACGCAGCAAAGATCGTTGACTCCGGCGCTGAGCTGGTGAAGATACGCTCCGTGCTCACCTGCGGCTTGAAGAACGGCGTGTGCGCACGCTGCTACGGCGCTTCCCTGGCGACCGGTCAGCTCATAAACATTGGCGAGGCTGTAGGTATCATCGCTGCACAGTCCATCGGTGAGCCTGGTACACAGCTTACCATGAGAACGTTCCATACCGGTGGTATCGCTTCTGCCGAGGATATCACACAGGGTCTTCCCCGTGTCGAGGAACTGTTCGAGTCCCGCCGCCCGAAGAACGCTGCGATCATCGCAAGAGTCGGCGGTAAGGTACGTTATGAGAAGATCAAGAAGCAGAACAACATCATCATCACCCAGGAGGACGGCACCGAGGAGGCATATCCTATCTCCTACGACCTCCGTCCGAGAGTATATGAAGGCGATACGGTAAAGGTCGGCGACCCGCTGACTGTCGGTTCCTTCAACCCGCATGACGTACTTGAAGTACTTGGCGAAGAGGCAGTCCAGAACTACATCATCGCTGAGGTACAGAAGGTTTACCGTATGCAGGGTGTTGATATCAACGATAAGCACATCGAAGTCATCGTTCGTCAGATGATGAGAAAGATCAGGATCACTGATCCGGGCGACAGCTACCTGCTCCCCGGATCCATCATCGGCAAGAACGAGCTCACACAGGTATGCGAGGAGATCCAGCAGCGTATCGATAACGGTGAGGTCGGACTGAGAATGCCCGAGAGCGAGGCAGTGCTGCTTGGTATCACAAAGGCTTCCCTTGCAACAGACAGCTTCCTGTCTGCGGCTTCGTTCCAGGAGACCACAAGAGTTCTTACCGATGCCGCTATACGTGGCAAGGAGGACCCGCTGCTCGGTCTTAAGGAGAATGTCATCATTGGTAAGCTCATTCCTGCCGGCACGGGCCTTTATGCTGAAGAGCGTGAGGCTGAAAGGGAGGCAGCAGCCGCTGCTGAGTCTGCCGCTGCTAACGCAGCAGAGAGCGCTCCCGAGGATAACGTTGGCTAAAATGCACAAAAAGATGTGCGCATAATACAAATGTAACGGTGTTTGCTACAAAGTTTCGGTGAAACTCTTGACAAACACCGTTCTTTGCATTAAAATATATAAATGTGTGTGAGTATATTTTTCGAGATCGTCGGAAAAATACCTGCATACGAGAAATTATTGGAGGTGAAATAATGCCTACGTTTAATCAGCTTGTCCGCAAGGGACGTGAGGTTTCTGAAAAGAAATCCAAGGCTCCTGCACTCCAGAAGTCGATGAACACACTGCGCAAGCAGCAGGTCGATCAGTCTTCTCCCCAGAAGAGAGGCGTGTGCACAGCCGTTCGTACTCAGACCCCTAAGAAGCCGAACTCCGCTATGAGAAAGGTAGCCAGAGTTAAGCTCTCTAACGGTTATGAAGTTACAGCTTATATTCCCGGTATCGGACACAAACTGCAGGAACACTCTGTTGTACTGATCCGTGGCGGCCGTGTTAAGGACCTTCCTGGTGTGCGTTACCACATCATCAGAGGTACACTCGACGCTCAGGGTGTAGACAAGAGAATGCAGGGACGCTCCAAGTATGGTGCAAAGCGTCCGAAGGCTGGAAAGAAAGCGTAATTTCTGACTTATTGCTGTCAGACAAGGCATTATTTTTGATAGAGCCTCTGTTTGGACGGCGGAAGGTCGACCCGCCCGTGAGGGTAGGATTTATGCTTTCGAGTACCTATGATTTTCATTTCGTATGAAGGAGGGAAGTAAAGTGCCAAGAAGAGGTAATGTTCCGAAGCGTGAAGTTCTTCCGGATCCTGTGTACGGCTCTGAGCTCGTAACAAGACTGGTAAACAATATCATGCTCGACGGAAAGAAGGGCGTAGCCCAGAAGATCGTATACGGCGCATTTGAGATCGTTGCTGAGAAGACCGGCAAGGACGCTCTGGAAGCTTTCGAGGAGGCAATGGAGAACATCATGCCGCAGCTCGAAGTCAAGGCTCGCCGTGTCGGCGGTGCAACCTATCAGGTTCCTATGGAGGTTCGCCCCGAGAGAAGACGTACACTCGGCCTGAGATGGATCACCACCTACAGCCGTGCACGTAACGAAAAGACAATGAAGGAAAGACTTGCAAACGAGATCCTGGACGCACTGAACGGCCAGGGCGGCGCATGCAAGAAGCGTGACGATACTCATAAGATGGCTGAAGCTAACAAGGCTTTCGCACATTATAAGTGGTAATCAGAAACAGATGAGTTATCCGGGGGCAAAACCCCGGGTAATTCCAGAATTACGGAGGAATTTATGAAAAGAGACGTATCTCTCGAAATGACCCGTAATATTGGTATCATGGCGCACATCGATGCCGGCAAGACCACCACTACTGAGCGTATCCTGTTCTACACCGGTATCAACCATAAGATCGGTGAAACTCACGATGGTACTGCAACGATGGACTGGATGGTTCAGGAGCAGGAGAGAGGTATCACAATCACCTCTGCTGCTACCACAGCCTTCTGGAAGGACCATAGAATCAATATTATCGACACCCCTGGTCACGTTGACTTCACCGTTGAAGTTCAGCGTTCCCTGAGAGTGCTTGACGGTTCCGTAACTGTTTTCTGTGCAAAGGGCGGTGTAGAGCCTCAGTCAGAAACAGTATGGCGTCAGGCAGATGAGTACCATGTACCCAGAATGGCTTATGTCAACAAGATGGATATCATGGGCGCAGACTTCTACAACGTAGTACAGATGATGCACGACAGACTGAAGTGCAACGCTGTTCCGATCCAGCTGCCTATCGGCGCTGAGGCGGACTTCAAGGGAATCATCGACCTCGTTGAGATGAAGGCTGATATATATTACGATGATATCGGTAAGGATATGCGTGTTGAAGAGATCCCTGCTGATATGATGGACAAGGCTCAGGAGTACAGAAAGAACCTTCTCGAGAAGGTTGCTGAGCTGGACGACGCTCTGATGGAGAGATACTTCGAGACCGAGGGTGAGGACTTCACCGTTGAGGAGATCAAGGCTGCCATCAGAAAGGGCACCATCGACAACAAGTTCGTACCTGTTACCTGCGGTACTTCCTACAGGAACAAGGGCGTACAGAAGCTGCTGGACGCTATCGTTGACTACATGCCTTCTCCTCTTGATATCCCGTCCATCAAGGGTATTGACCCTGAGACCGGTGAGGAAGTTGAAAGACATGCTGGCGATGATCAGCCGTTCTCCGCTCTCGCATTCAAGATCGCTACCGACCCGTTCGTTGGTAAGCTCTGCTTCTTCAGAGTTTACTCCGGTTACGTTGAGGCTGGTACAACAGTACTGAACGCTACCAAGGACAAGAACGAGCGTATGGGACGTATCCTGCAGATGCACTCCAACCACAGACAGGATATCGACGCATGCCCGTGCGGTGATATCGCAGCCGTTGTTGGTACAAAGTACACCACCACTGGTGATACTCTCTGCGACGAGAACCACCCTGTAATCCTCGAGTCCATGGAGTTCCCGG
>CAKSGA010000010.1 GCA_934454435.1 uncultured Oscillospiraceae bacterium
CTCTGTCGCTTCGATCTCTCTCAGGCGACTTTGTTATTATATCACATCTTTTTGAGTTTGTCAAGAGGTTTTTCAAACTTTTTTCAAAGTTTTTTTTGAACTTTCTTTCAAAACTTTTGAAGATTGACTTTCTTTCCGAAAGCTCATTTATTATATCACATTTTCTTGAGCTTGTCAAGGGGTTTTTCAAACTTTTTTCAAAGTTTTTTGAACTTTTCTGTGATTTTATGAACTTCCGCGCCTCATTTCTGACGGCTTATATATTATAGCACTTTGTTTTTCGTTTGTCAACCCCTTTTTCAAAAAAATCTGACAGGCACATCTGGATTTATGCCTGTCAGTATTCACTTATATTTTATTGAAACTTGTCACACTTATTATATAAGCCTCGGCGATCATTTTATCCGCCGGTTCGTCCGTGTTGCTTGAAAAGGACTTCACACTCACATTCTCCACCCGGACAACGCCACGGTAACTCTCGTTCGGGTCAAGCCCGGACAGAACATCTTCCTCGCCCGAAAATATACGCAGATATATCGGGAATGGCTGAACGCTCAGCACCTCGCCGCCTATCTCCAGCGTATTCATGCCGAATTCTCCGCTGTTATCCGTGGTCAGCGCTGGCATCTGCTCATCGCCGTCCTTTCGCTGCATATACATCAGCCACGTGCCGTTCTCACAGCTCATTATCCCCTCGATCTCTGTTCCGCCGAAAGGGTCATCCGGGTCACACAAAGTATAACCGCTGCCGTTGCATACATATCTGTAAGACTTCCCCGACGGATCGGCGAAAAGACCGTATTCCGAATACGCTTCTCCGACATGCAGACCGTTTATGGTGTCGTTTATCTTTATTTTCCTGTATTCCCCGGTGGCGTCATTCGTCCAGCCCAGGGCATACTCCACCCTGTAACTGCACACCTCCGCCGGGTCGATCTCAGCGCCTGTCAGGTCATGGAACCTAAAGCCCTCCTCGCTGATATCCGCACTGCCGGCGGATGCGCTCGCATGGGCCTCCGGCACAATCTCGCTTCCATCGGAAGTCACCGGGTCGCTCTCGTGCGTTGTTCCGGTGCTATTTACGCTCTGTTCCTCTGAGATGGTCCCAGTGTTATTTGCCGCATTCTGGCAGCCGGTCAGCGACAAAGCAAGCAAAGCAGCGGTGATAAATGTTATTTTCTTCATGTTTATCCTCCATATAACTACTCATACACTCCAGGATACATAATGTACCCCGGAGTTTTCCATTCCCTGAACAGGCCCAGCACTATCCGGCGTATATAATACCAAAAATGCTGATGCAACTATTACATGTTTCCTGATTATTAGTATAAGTTATTTCCTTTTATTTGTCAATAGTTATATATATATATATATATTTCGTGATTATTTCCAATTTTGTAAACATCATTTTGTTATTAATCACTTTACAGTAAAATAGTACAAAAAATCTGCTCTATTTTATATATAGTGACGTTTTTACAAAATTAAACTGGCGTAATTCCTCAATGTGTGCTACAATATATGTGTATGCTTATATGATCCCTATTACATACCGAGGTAACACAATGAAAACGAATTTTCTCAAAGCCATTTCGGCAGCTTCAATATCACTGCTTATGTCCGGCTGCTTTTTCTTCCCTGCCGAGGAGGAGCTCCTCGACCCGCCCACTGTAGCAGTCGAGGATATAGCCTACTCCACCTACACCGCAAAACAAAAGACTATAGAGGACAAGGTGATCGCCACCGGATACGTTGTCTGCAAGACCCAGTACAACGCCGGCTTCCCGGAAAGCGGCGGAACCATAAAGACCATCTACGTCACTGCCGGGCAGTTCGTTGAGCAGGGAGATCTGCTCGCAGAGCTCGACACAGGAGATCTCCCCTATCTGTATGAACAGCAGCAGCTAATAGTGCAGAAAGCGCAGCTCGCCTACAACCGTACCGGCTCCGCCGACGACCGCCTGACCCTGGAAATGGAACAGAACACCCTGGACGAATACCAGCGCCGTCTGAACCAGTCACGGATCTACGCCGGAATGTCCGGGCAGGTATGCTACATACAGAGCCTGAACCCCGGCGACACCGTCACCGCATACAAGACTATAGTAAAGATCATAGACCCCACGCAGCTTTCGATCCAGTACACCTCTTCACAGCTCAAGAATTTTCCTCTCGGGCAGGAGGTCACACTGACCGTTGACGGCGAGGACTTCCCCGGGTACGTTGCCAAGACTCCCACCAATACCACCGAGGGCGTGTACGATGACTTCCCCGACATTCTCGGCAACACAGACTCCATCTGGTGCGAGTTCACCGGGGAGCAGCCGAGCTTCCTCACCGTGGGAATGACCGCCGACATCACCGCCGTATTTGCCACCCACGAGGACGCCGTAGTTATCTCAAAGACCCTTGTCAAGACCGACGGCGACCGCACATATGTTTCAATTCTCGATGAAAACGACACCAAAAAGGAAGTCGATGTGACCGTCGGCATAACCAACGCCACCGAAGCCGAGATACTCACCGGGCTGAAACCCGGCGACCGTGTCGTTGTACGCTGATGGGGGTAACGTGAAGTGCTGACTTTATTATTCAGAAAAATGCGCAGTACCCGGTGGATGGTGCTCTGCCTGTTCATCGGATTTCTGCTGGCGGCGGGTATGATGAGTACCGTGCCCATCTACATGAACTCTTCCCTGCAGCGTATTCTTATAAAGGATATGCAGGCGTACCAGACCGAAACCGGGCTGTACCCCGGCGAATACATCGTTTCTACATCTATCTCCGTCAAGGACTCAAACGAGCAGCGCCGCAGTTCCGTGCAGACCATGACCGACCTTGTAAGCTCCCGCACCGCCCGCATACACATGCCCCAGGCGAACAGCAAGACCGTGCTGACGGACGGCTTCATGTACCTTATCACCGGCAGGACTGCCAGGGTGATAGTCACCGGCATGACGGGACTGGAGGATCACACCGAATTCGTCCAGGGCAGAATGTACGAGCCCGGGCAGCTCCCGGACGGCTCCTTTGAGATAGTAGTGAACGAGGAATGCCTGAAAACACTGGGCATGTCCTGCGGCGGGACCTATCAGCTCCAGAACAGCTTCTACAGCTCCGCTGAGCCGCTCAGCGTTACCGTTGTAGGAGTGTTCCGCCCCTCTTCCGAGAACGACAGCTACTGGTCCGAGGGAATGGAAGACTTCCTGAATGCGGTCTTTATCGACTATGACACCATGCTGGGCGATTATCTAAGCACGGGGCTGACCACCCTCAGCGGTGCCGAGAGCCGCTATTCCTTTGATTATCAGAAGATGGACCTGAACGACCTCACCTCCGTCACCAAGGCCATCGAGGCCGACCGAGAGGTATACTCCCAGGCGGGACTGAGCTTCTCCATGGGCGTAAGTGACATTCTTGCGGAATATTCCGTCCGTGCCGGGAATCTCAAATCCATGCTGTGGATACTCCAGATACCCACGATAGTTATGCTGGCGTTCTACCTGTTCATGGTATCCCAGCTCAACGTTGAACAGGAGAAGAACGAGATCGCCGTATTCAAGAGCCGTGGGGCCTCCTCCGGGCAGATATTTGCCATATATGCGATGGAAGCCGGGGTCCTGGGTCTTGCGACGTTCATAATAGCGCCGTTCATCGGACTTCTTCTGTGCAACTTCCTGGGCGTGTCCAACGGCTTCCTTGAATTCGTGAACCGCACCGGGCTTGCAGGCAAGCTCTCACTGGACGCTTTCATCTATGCGCTGGTGGCTGTGGTGATATTCTTCGTGACCACCATGCTTCCTATCATTCCCGCCTCTAAGCTTTCCATAGTAAAGTACAAGCAGAGCAAGGCGAAGGTCGTGAAGATGGCGCTGTGGGAAAAGCTGTGCGTTGATATCATTCTCATTGCAGGCTCCCTTATATGGTACTATTTCACCGCAAGGAGCATTCGCCGCCTGTTTGCGGACGGCACCTATGAGAGCGACGGCACGATAAACCCGCTGTACTTTGTATTCTCGACAATGTTCATCATGGGTACGGGACTTCTGTTCATAAGGATCTACCCCTACCTGCTCCGGCTCATTTATTATATAGGGAAACGCATCTGGTCGGTTCCGCAGTATATTGCGATCACTACCGTGGCACGTTCCCAGGGCGGGCGTGAGCGTTTCCTCATGCTGTTCCTTTCAGTGACTTTCGCACTGGGAATATTCTCAGCAAACACCGCCCGGGCGATAAACAACAGCCGCTCCGACCGCATTTACTACAACACCGGTGCAGATGTCGTGATAGACGCCTACTGGCGTCTGGAGAGCGTAGACGATGACAGCAGCTATGTCGAGATCGACATGAACGACTACGAGAACCTCGCAGGAGTAGAAACCGCCACCAGAGTGCTCCGCACCGATGCAAAGGCGACCTGCGGCAGCGTGCAGTCCAACAGCGCAGACCTCATGGCTATAGAGCCGGGCAAATTTGCAAAGACCGCCTGGTTCCGCAGCGACCTGCTGCCGGTGCACTGGTGGAACTATTGCTCCGCCCTGGTGGACTATAAAGCGGGCGTTCTCGCTTCCCGCAGCTGGGAGGAAAAGGGCGTGCAGCTCGGTGACGTCGTTTCCGTGAAGATATCCGGCAGCGACGCCGTTGACCTGACCATTCTCGCATTCGTGGACTACTGGCCGGGCATAAACCCCAGCGAAACGGTAGAAGTAGACGAACGCACCGGCGAAACCGCAGTGCGTGACTTCCTGGTGTGCAACTACAATTATCTCCGCCGTGTGACTGAGCTCCAGCCCTATCAGATATGGCTGAAAATGCAGGGCGGTGCCACCAGCGAAGCGCTCTACGCCGACATCGCCGCAAAGCACCTGAAGATCCAGCGCATTCAGGACAGCAGCCAGCAGCTCATTGAAGCCAAGACCGACCCTGAGCTCCAGGGCATGAACGGAGCTCTTACGCTGGGATTTGTGGTCATAATGCTCATGACCGTTATCGGCTTCCTGATATATTGGATAATGTCGATAAAATCGAGGACGCTGCAGTTCGGCGTGCTGCGGGCGATGGGCGTAACGTTCCGTGAAGTCATCTCGACCCTGGGGTGGGAGCAATTACTGGTGAGCCTGGTGTCCATTGCGATGGGCTTTGTTATCGGCGGCACGGCGAGCGATCTGTTCGTGCCGATGTTCCGCACGATGTACAATGCCGCCGACCAGGTACCGCCATTCCGTGTTCAGGGCGACCCGGGAGACTATATAAAGATGTACGTCATAATCGCAGTAATGCTGATAGGCGGTTTCGCAGTCCTGGGCAGCATAATCCGCAGAATAAACATCAACAAGGCACTGAAACTCGGCGAGGACTGATAAATCAATACAACACAGGGACTGTGATCATCTCGCAGCCCCTGTGTTTTTTTACTTCATCAGTCCATTATCCTCTTTCTTGCGATACCTTTCATGAATACCAGGGCAATGACCGCCGACATACCCTCTGCTATGACAAACGTCAGCCAGATCAGCCACATATAGTCCGTGCCCTTTTCCCTGACGACAATCGAGAACCCCCAAGCTACCGGCAGCACAAACAGTATCTGCCTGCATATCGAAATCACAAGGGACTGTATTCCGGACTCAAGCGCCTGAAAGATCCCCTGGAATGCAACATTGGCTCCCGCAAAGAGGAAGCTCAGGGAAGCCACACGCATTGCACCGGTACACAGCCGCTGGGTTTCTCCCGAAAGCCCGAACATGGCCGGGAAGCTGTCCGCCATAACCTCCATCAGCAGTATTCCCGCTGCCATTATAGCAAGAGTATACAGCATGCCGAACTTTATCCCCTGACGGACCCTGGTTCCGCTCCCCATGCCATAATTGAACGACACCACAGGAGTTATTGCGTCACGCAGGCCGAACGCTGCGAACAGCACGAACTGCTGAATCTTGTAGTACAGACCATAAGCCGTCACGGCATTCTCGCTTATCTGCACAAGAATAAGGTTGAGCCCGTAGGTCATGACAGACATCAGCGCCTGGGCTATCATAGCCGGCAGACCTATAGAATATATCTTTCCGATCACCGCCGCCGAGGGCTTCATGAAGCGCCAGCCGTTGTCTATCTCCCTTATAAGCCGGAAGTGGAACACCATAGCAAGCACGCAGGAAACGCACTGACCTATAACGGTCGCCAGTGCAGCGCCCACGACCCCCATCTCCGGGAGCCCGAGCCAGCCGTATATCATTATCGGGTCCAGGACGATATTTGTCACAGCGCCTGCTATCTGGGCTATCATGGAAAACAGCGACCTCCCTGAAGCCTGCAGGGTTTTCTCAAATACAGAAAAGAAGATCATGCCAAACGACAGCGTGCAGCATATCCTGATATATTCTGCCGCCATCTGGACTATTTCGGCGTTGCCGCTCTGGGACTTCGTATAGAGCTCCGCCCCGAATATGCCGAACAGCAGAAACACAACGTATATCACCGCTGAAAGGAACATGGTGTTCCCCACCGAACGGCTCGCCATATTTCTGTCCCCCTGCCCCAGACTGCGGGACATCAGCGCATTCATTCCAACGCCGGTGCCAATGGACACTGCGACCATCAGCATCTGCACCGGGAATGCCAGCGTCAGGGCGTTGAGCGCCTGCTCGCCGTTCCCCTGCATGTTTGCAACGAAAGCGCTGTCCACGATATTGTACACCGCCTGCAGCATCATTGAAAGTATCATCGGAATGCCCATGCCTAACATGAGCCTGCCCACCGGGGCGTTCGCCATTTTGTTATTTTCCATATTTCCTCCCATAAAAAATATGGCAGCTGCGTAATCTGGATTTACGCAGCTGCCACACGATCTTTTTTATTCTGTTGTGATTATTGTATCACATTTTTCCCGCCGGGTCAAAGGGAATTATGCATAAAAATTTCCTTGCTTCTGAAGATTTTTTCAGTATATCAACTGGAATGTTCCTTATCCCCTTTTTGTATGCTTACTCCGCATCTGACCTTAGCTCCACCTTAAAGTCCGCCAGGAGCGATCGTGCCAGGACTCCACACTCATCTATCCTGTATCCCTCCGGTGTATGCTGTAACGTTATCGTGAATTCTCTGTCTTCAAATTCTCCGGGAGCTGTAAAACTCAGCAGTGTGCCATCAGCGGTTTCCTCTATGCTGTCAAGATATACACCGTCTGTTCCGAGGGTTCTGCCGTCATGCCCAGAATACTCAAGAAGATACAGATTTCCGTCAGACACCTGATAATGTTGCACGAAGATTGGAATCAGCTCGCCTTTGACATAGTTTTCAGTTGCGAAACGGTACATTGTTTCCCTCATCTGGTCCCATGTCGTTATTTCCCCGCCGACAACTCTATAGTAATATGCATCATATGGCTGACCCTCGTCCGGAGCACCGACTCCTCTTATTCGTTCAACCGTAACATAATCCGATGTATCAAGATAATTGCACGGTTCACGGCAGTACATATAATCATCAATAAAGTTGCCGAAATCGTCCAGCAATTGAAGTATCTGCTCCGTGTCCGGCGCTTCAGAAGTATAAGAAGAACCATCGCTCGTATTGTCAGTTTCTTCAGATGAACACTCCGCATCTGACCTTAGCTCCACCTTAAAGTCCGCCAGGAGCGATTGTGCCAGGACTCCGCACTCATCTATCCTGTATCCCTCCGGTGTATGCTGTAACGTTATCGTGAATTCTCTGTCTTCAAATTCTCCGGGAGCTGTAAAACTCAGCAGTGTGCCATCAGCGGTTTCCTCTATGCTGTCAAGATATACACCGTCTGTTCCGAGGGTTCTGCCGTCATGCCCAGAATACTCAAGAAGATACAGATTTCCGTCAGACACCTGATAATGTTGCACGAAGATTGGAATCAGCTCGCCTTTGACATAGTTTTCAGTTGCGAAACGGTACATTGTTTCCCTCATCTGGTCCCATGTCGTTATTTCCCCGCCGACAACTCTATAGTAATATGCATCATATGGCTGACCCTCGTCCGGAGCACCGACTCCTCTTATTCGTTCAACCGTAACATAATCCGATGTATCAAGATAATTGCACGGTTCACGGCAGTACATATAATCATCAATAAAGTTGCCGAAATCGTCCAGCAATTGAAGTATCTGCTCCGTGTCCGGCGTTTCAGTAATATAAGAAGTCGAAGTAGAGGAAGTAGCAGCAGAAGCAGAAGCAGAAGCAGAAGTAGCAGAACTATCTTTCACATTGCCAGTTCTTTCAGTCGAACACCCTGTAAGAAGCATTACAGCGCAGAGCACAATTGATGATATTCTAGTTTTTATTATCTTCCCCTCCAATCTTTGTGTAGGTTATGCTATTTTATTAGTATTCATTGCTTAATATCACATAGCCCACAATAGACCCATTGTTCTTATAAATCTGCATGTCACTTAAATTGCGGACATCTCCGTAATAAGGATCAATAATAGTGTATTCACCATTTTTCTTCCCGATTACAGTTGCCCAGTGCTCACTGGCTTTACCTTTGGCGTTCAGCCCTGTTGCATGAATCAATACAGGATTTCCAAGCTGAAGCTGTGCATCTATTGCAAATAAAGTACTTTCCTCATCAGCGGCTATACTATATGCATCATGATCCCCCCACACTGTTCCATGCCCGCTTGTAGCTGATTTAGTTGAAATTTGGTCCGGAGTAACTTGCTGTCTTTTCTTTATACTCAATGCGGTAGCAAGAGCATAAGTTGAACAGGACGTAGTTGCATCCGTATAGCCATAGCTGTTGCCAGTCTGGCTATAACAGTAGCTTTCTTTATATGACAAATTTGCATGATCTCCTCTTATCTGATTAATGGCGTTTTGATAGTCTCGCTGTTGATCACTGCTGTTAATTATCGGGGTTCCGTTGGAATAACAAGACACTCCTGCCATCTTAGCGGCTAAGTAACGAGGGATATTTTTCATCTGGGTTGTTGTAGTAGCAACATTTCTTGTGGTTGAAAGAGCACGCACCTTTGCCGCATCTTTGAGCGATGTTTTAACTGTATCAGGTGAATATGTAACCACTTTTTTCTGGGTATTGGCTCTGAAACTGTCCCTGTTTTTCATGACAACAGTGGACGTTGATCTTTTTGCGGCAGCACTCTCATCGTTTTTTTCTGCACCGGCATTTACCAGCTTCCACTTCATTTTAGAGTGTACGTTGTTTTCTACAATTGTGTTCATAATTTTATTCTCCTTTGTATTTTTTGGTTAATAAAATTATAACACATAGTCCAGGTTATGTCAATGCCTTAATTATTTACAAATTTATGACACGCTTTTTGTGCATAAAATAGAACAAGAAAGCTGTATCCCGACCGGAATACAGCTTTTTCTTTTCTCATACAGAGGTTTAACCGAAGTACTCTACGCCACCCTTGAACAGGAGCTGCTCCTTGTTGCCTGCAACGTTCTTTGCAACGTTGTCGGTAAGACGCTCGGTGTGGCCCATCTTTCCGAGGACTCTGCCGTCCGGGGAGATGATACCCTCGATAGCGTACATGGAGCTGTTCGGGTTGTATGCAACGTCCATGGTGGGGTTGCCGTTGAGGTCAACGTACTGGGTTGCCACCTGACCGTTTGCGATAAGCTGCTTTATAACAGCCTCGGGAGCTACGAAGCGTCCCTCGCCGTGGGATATCGGGATATTGTGGATATCGCCGACCTTGCAGCAGCTCAGCCACGGAGACTTATCGGTGCATATTCTCGTCAGGGTCAGCTGGGACTGGTGACGGCCAATGGTGTTATAGGTCAGCGTCGGACTGTCAGGAGTCAGCGGAACGATCTTTCCGAACGGAACAAGACCCAGCTTGATAAGAGCCTGGAAGCCGTTGCAGATACCGATCATCAGACCATCACGGGTATACAGCATTTCCTCTACAGCGTCCTTTATCTTCGGGTTGCGGAAGAACGCATTTATGAACTTCGCAGAACCCTCGGGCTCGTCACCGCCGGAGAAGCCGCCGGGAATAGCGATCATCTGTGAATTCTGAATGTGCTTTGTGAACTCGTTGACGCTGTCCTCCATATCCTTGGCGGAAAGGTTGCGTATAACGAATATCTCGCTGTCACCGCCGTAGGTGTTGAATGCATTAGCCATGTCGTATTCGCAGTTCGTACCGGGGAATACCGGGATAAGGACACGGGGCTTTGCCACCTTTACGGAGCTGTGCTTCAGCTCGCTGCCGCCGGTGTATGCGATCTTCTCAGGAGCGGGCTTCTCGGGGAGCTGTGCCTTGAATATGGGCTCCAGCACGCCGTCCCACTTCTTCTCAAGGGAAGCAATGTCCAGCTTAACATCGCCGGAGGTTATAGTGTAGTCCGCAACGGTCTCACCGATGGTCTTTACGCCGTCAGCCTCGCCGTCCAGCTCCAGAATGAATGCGCCGTAAACCGGTGTGAACAGCTCCTCGTCAGTGAGCTTGTCCAGCTTTGCGCCGATCTGGTTGCCCAGGGACATCTTGAAGATACCCTCTGCAACACCGCCGTGTGCAACGCTCCATACGGAAACCGCCTTCTTGTCCTTAATGAGCTTCTCAACGGTGCGGAACACTTCCTTAACGCTGTCGAATACCGGCAGACCGTTCTCGTCATATTTCGGGGCGATATAGCCTATCTTGTGACCTGCCGCCTTGAATTCAGCGGAGATAACGTCCTGGGCCTTTGCAGTGGAAACTGCGAAGGAAACCAGTGTCGGCGGAACGTCGATATGCTCGAATGTGCCGCTCATGCTGTCCTTGCCGCCGATAGCGCCGCAGCCCATCTCAAGCTGTGCACGGTAAGCGCCGAGCAGTGCTGCGAAAGGCTTGCCCCATCTCTCGGGCTTGCCCTGGGTACGCTCGAAATACTCCTGGAACGTCAGCCAGCAGTGCTCATACGTGCCGCCTGCTGCAACTACCTTTGCGATACTCTCGACAACTGCGCATACGGCGCCATGGTACGGCGACTGTGTGGAAACCGCCGGGTCGAAGCCCCACGCCATGATGGAGGTGGTGTTGGTCTTTGCGTTCAGGACCGGGAGCTTCGCAGCCATTGCCTGTACCGGGGTCTGCTGGGTCTTGCCGGAGAACGGCATGAGGACTGTAGCGCCGCCGATGGTGCTGTCAAAGCGCTGTACAAGACCTCTCTGGGAGCAGATGTTGAGGTCTGTCACCATGCCCTCCCAGTCAGCGGAGGTGTTCTTCCTGCCGGTGGAGTATGTCACCTTTACGTCCGGAACTGCAACGTCAGTATGCTTCTCAGCACCGTTGGAGTTAAGGAACTCACGGGAGATATCAACGATGGTCTTTCCGTTCCAGTTCATGCGGAGCCTCGGCTCGGACCTTACAACTGCAACGGGGGTGGACTCCAGGTTCTCCCTGGAAGCCAGTGCACGGAACTTGTCAGCGTCCTCGGGAGCGACAACTACAGCCATTCTCTCCTGGGACTCAGAAATAGCGAGTTCTGTGCCGTCCAGGCCGTCATACTTCTTCGGAACTGCGTTGAGGTCTATCTCCAGACCGTCAGCCAGCTCGCCGATAGCAACGGAAACGCCGCCTGCGCCGAAGTCGTTGCAGCGCTTGATGAGCCTGGTAGCCTCCGGGTTTCTGAACAGGCGCTGGAGCTTTCTCTCCTCGGGAGCGTTACCCTTCTGGACCTCTGCGCCGCAGGTGTCGAGGGACTGCACGCTGTGAGCCTTGGAGGAGCCGGTAGCACCGCCGCAGCCGTCACGTCCGGTACGGCCGCCGAGCAGGATAATGATATCGCCGGGAGCCGGGCGCTCTCTGCGGACATTCTCAGCGGGAGCTGCGCCGATAACAGCACCGATCTCCATTCTCTTAGCCATGTAGCCGGGGTGATATATCTCAGCAACATGACCTGTAGCAAGACCGATCTGGTTGCCGTAGCTGGAGTATCCGGCAGCAGCGGTAGTGGTTATCTTTCTGGGCGGGAGCTTGCCCTTGATGGTCTTTTCAACGGGAAGCAGCGGATCGGAAGCGCCGGTGACACGCATAGCCTGATATACGTAGGAACGTCCGGAAAGCGGGTCACGGATAGCTCCGCCAAGACATGTTGCAGCGCCGCCGAACGGCTCGATCTCGGTAGGGTGGTTGTGGGTCTCGTTCTTGAACATGAGGAGCCAGTCCTCGTCCTTGCCGTCAACGTCTACCTTTATGCGGACGGAGCATGCGTTGATCTCTTCACTTTCGTCGAGATCCTTCAGAATTCCGTCCTTCCTGAGCTTTTTCGCAGCGAGGGTAGCGATGTCCATAAGGCACAGCGGCTTGCCGTCCCTGCCGAGCTCATGGCGGTCTGCCTTGTATTCAGCGTATGTATCTGCGATGTAGGAGGGCTTGATATCGGCATTGTCGATGATAGTGCCGAACGTGGTGTGGCGGCAGTGGTCGGACCAGTAGGTGTCGATCATGCGGATCTCGGTGATGGTCGGATCACGGTGCTCGCTCTTGAAGTAATCCTGGCAGAACTTGATATCGTCATTATCCATTGCAAGGCCGTAATGTACGACAAAATCCGCAAGCTCTGCGTCAGTCTTGCTGATGAAACCGGTGAGGGTCTCAACGGTGGTGGGGATAGTGTACTTCACTTCCAGGGTATCGTACTTGTCAAAGCCGCACTCACGGGACTCCACGGCATTGATGAGATAGTGCTTTATGCGTGCGAAATCATCATCGCTTATCCTGCCCTTGAGAATGTATATCTTTGCGTACTTAACAACAGGACGCTCGCCGGGGCAGAGCATCTGTATACACTGTGCAGCAGAGTCCGCTCTCTGGTCGAACTGACCGGGCAGGAACTCAACGGCGAACATTCTCTCGTCCGCAGCAAGCTCAGGCAGGTCGTAGAAAACCTCGTCAACAGGCGGCTCAGAGAAAACCGTCGGGATAGCGGCCCTGAAGTTCTCTTCGGGGAGCTTCTCGCAGTCATAGCGGTTGATAACACGGACATTCTCAACGGAGTTCATGCCCAGCGCCACGTTCAGGTCAGCGAGGACTGCGCCCCCGTCAACGGCGAACTGCGGCTTTTTTTCCACATAAATTCGGTAAACCATCGTTTTTCCTCCAACAAATTCCTACAGCAAGTGCTGAATAATAATTATATTATACTACTGATCCGGCAAAAATTCAATATGCCGTGTTGCTGAAATATAACGGCTGTGGCAGCCCGGATTTGGTCATTTATTCTCCGCACGGCTCCTCAGCAGTCCGGCGTACTCCCCGCTGCTGCATTTCTCCGCCATCTCCAGCAGTTTCGCCGGAGTATCACAGGCATTCTCCAGCGCCCTGAAAAGCGCCCAGTTGAGCCCGTCGCAGTCCGGGGAGAAAAGCCCGGCGATGGAAGCGGCGTCCTCAAAGGAAAGCGGCTGTGTGAAATCCAGCAGACGGTCGTATTTCTCAAATAGCTCGTCCGAAAGCTCCCCGTCTGCGGGTATCGGTCCGAGGGTCAGAAGCTGTTTTATACTGCTTGTCATATCATTCTCCTATATCAGTTCCGGTGCAGAAATCGTCCTGCGCCCCGGTTATTCTCACCTTTACAAGGGAGTGCCTGGGTATATCCTCACCGTATATGCGCACAGGGATATAACTCCCGGTAAAGCCATTACAATAATCCGGCGAGGTGCGTTTTTCTATGAGGACCGTCTGCACGGTGCCATTCTGGCTTTCAAGGAACTGACGCTCCAGCCGCCTTGCGAGCTCTCCCATTTCCTTTGCCCTTGCGGACTTCACCTGCGGAACGACCTGGTTTGTGCGCATTCCTGCGACCGTCCCGGGACGAATGGAATACGGGAACACATGTACCTTCGCAAATCCGACCTTTTCTGCGAACGCCATGCTCTGTGCGAACTCCTCGTCAGTTTCCCCGGGAAATCCCACCATGATGTCCGTAGTTATCGAACACCCGGGGAACTCCTGACGGAGCTTCTGCACCAGCTCATAATACTCGGCGGTGGTGTAGCGGCGCTTCATTCGCTGTAATACCGTATCGCTGCCGGACTGCAGCGAAAGATGGAAATGCGGACACAGCTTCTCGCAGGCTTTCAGCCGCTGTATCTCGGTGTCGGTGAGGGTATCGGCTTCAAGGGAGCCAAGCCTTACACGCTCTATCCCCGGGACCTGCGCCGCTCTCACGGCGTCCGCCGGGGTGCAGCCTATATCTTCCCCGTAGCAGCCTATGTTTATTCCGGTGAGGACTATCTCACGGTTCCCTGCGTCAGCCGCCTGTATTGCCTGGGCGGTGATATCCTCCGGTTTTCTGGAGCGCACACGTCCCCTCGCAGTGGGAATGATACAGTAGGTACAGAAGCGGTCGCAGCCGTCCTCTATCTTGATGAACGCCCGGGTGCGGTCGAGGTCCGGCGCAGCGGAGCTCTCGTCAAACTCCCGGCTGAGGGGCGGCACGCATGCTATCCTCCTGCGCTCCGCAAGGAACCTGTTCACCAGCTCCGGCAGGCCAGATTTACCAGCGTTGCCCGTGATGATATCAGCGCCGGAGTCCCTCCCGGCTTCATCGGGGTAAGCCTGGGGGTAGCAGCCGCACAGGACCGTCACACAGTCCGGCGAAACGCTGCGGCAGTGAGAAACCGCCTGGCGTGCCTTTTTCACTCCCGTCCCGGTGACTGCACAGGAGTTGATGATGTAAACGTCCGCAGGCTCGCCGTCCTCCGCAGGAGCGAACCCCGCAGCAGTGAATGCGGAGCCTATCGCAGCGCTCTCGCAGGAATTGACCTTGCAGCCGAAGGTCAGTACAGTAAACTTCATAAGATCTCTCCAGACTGTCGAAAAACTCCGTTTCCGGAGCAGTAATTGTAATTTTAGCCAAAACAAAAACTTCATACAACAATATTATACTTTATTATTCCGAAATTTGCAATAAGCTATTGACTATTTTTCGTTTTAAGGCTATACTGTTTTACAGAGGGAAGAACCTCAGATACATTAAAGAAAGGCGGCGGCAATTTATGAAGAAAATGAAGATCAAACTCGGTTCCATCGAGGACGTGAAGAAGTTCGTTGCACTCACCAACAACTACGCATTTGATTCTGACCTTGTATCGGGCAGATATGCGGTAGACGCAAAATCCATCATGGGAATATTCAGCCTGGATCTTGCAAAGCCGCTTGATTTCGTGGTACACGATGACAGTGCAAAGGCTGACGAGCTGCTTGACGCAGTAACGAAGTTCAGAGCATGACCAGCACTCAGACACTACATTTTGGAAAGGAAGTACTACTATGAAAACTGTAAAGATCAACATCAACACCATCAACGATGTTAAGAATTTCGTAAGCATCGTTTCCCGCTGCGATTACGATGTAGATATCGTATCCGGCAGATATGCCATCGACGCAAAGTCCATCATGGGTATCTTCAGCCTTGATCTCTCCAAGGAGCTCACTCTGAACATCCACAGCGATGACTGCGCAGATTTCCTCGACCAGATCAAGGAGTACGTGGTAAAGTAATTCGGATTTACACCTGAATAGTCAAGGGCTGCGACAGGTTCGCAGCCCTTTATTTTTTTTGCAGCGGCGGATCCTGTATCCGCCCGTTATCATATTCAGGAGCGATCTATCCGTCCCTCTTCCCCGCCGATAGTCACCTGTGTTCCGTTGAACACCGGTGCCGCCGAGCCCGGGACCACAGCCTTTTCCTGGCCGTTCGGGAGGACGCAGCTCCAGTCCATGTCAGAGAGATTTTTCAGCCCCCAGAGTGAGGGGTTCAGCTTGTTGCGGACCACCTCGCCGATAACGTTCACCTTATCGTCAAACAGCTTTGCACCGCTGAACAGCAGTATCCTCTGCCTGCCGAGATGAAGCGCCAGCGGCGGAACATAATGCTCCCCGCAGGGACACACCACACGCCCGTCCGGGTCTATCTCACTGCCTGAGATGAACCCCTGCGCCCCGCAGGTGCACGCACAGATGTCACTGCGCATACGTACCAGCAGGTCGAGCCACTGCTTCTCTATCAGCCGCTTTTCCGGCTGGAAAAGCCCGGTGGTAAAGGACTGAGTGAACGCTTCCCTGATATAATCCGGCATTATCCGCCAGAATCTGATTATGTTGTTGTGAACTCCCCGCACCGGTCTGTTGGTGTCGTTTTCCGGGTCATAGACGAACACAGGCTCGAAACCGTAATGGCGCCGCTCGGCTTCTTCGGTCAGGCAGACGCTGTTGAGGACTCTCCTGCCCTCCAGAGGGTCGCCCCGGAGAAGCAGCCGGAATAACACCACCGCAAGCGACCACCGGTCGGTCAGCTTGTCCGGCGCCCTTTCGCCACGGACTATCTCCGGCGCCATGTAGCCTGGCTTGCCCGCAATGCCGAGGTGCTCGCCATAGGGAGCGATATTGTCGCAGTCGCATATCAGCACGCTGCCGTCGGTAGGGCGAATGAAAAAGCCGCCGTCGTTGAGGTCCTGGTAGCTCCTGCCGCTGTTGTGGAGCTCACGGAAAGCCGCCGTTATGCGTATCGCCGCATTGACCACTGAATACAGTCCCGAGAACTTCGCCCTTGCATTGAGTATATCAGAGAACGGCACATACCCGGGTGGTATCAGCTCCATAAGGTACCCGAAGCCGTCCGGCGTCTGCTCCGTAAGAAGCTGCGGCATGAGGAAAGCGCCGCTGGCGTCCCCCTGCTCACACAGCTGCCGGAGGTTCTCCCGGAAAGCCTCCGGGTCCTTGACCTTGTTCGGGAAATACATTTTGAGCGCATAGTCACGCCCACGGTAGGAAGCACGGTAGACCGCCCCCTGACCGCCCTGACCCAGCAGCTGCGTTACCTCCGCCTCGCCGCCGAGCTCCATGGGTACCCTGTCCCCCGCCTTTAACATCAGAAGCCTCCTCCGGTTATCTCGTCGAACTTCTCCTCTGCGGCGGTTTCAGCCTCGTTGCCGCACCATTCGCATACAGTGGTGGTTTCACCGTTCCAGCAGGTGGTCTTTCCGCACTCTGCACACTGGAAGAAGCCCTTTGCACCGCAGTACGGGCAGGAGGGGTACTCCGTAGTTACATATATGCTTCCGCTTATCTTGGTATCGCCGAACTTTTCACGTGCCGCCGTCTGTTCGCTGACCTTGAATGCCCAGGTCGCATACCAGTCGCCGTCCTCACGCTGCTCGGTGCGAATGCCGAACAGTGCGTGCTCGTTCTTGCATTTTGTGAGTATTACTGCTGCTGTCATCTTATCCTCCTGACATTATTTTCTGGCTTCCAATTTTTCAAGCACCTTTGCCGCTTCTGCATGACCGTTCCCGGCGGCAAGCCTGAAATATTTCTTTGCTTCTTCACGGTTCTTTTCAACGCCGCTCCCCCTGAGGTACATCACCCCGAGGTTGTACTGTGCGATGTCCAAACCCTGCTCCGCCGCCCTGGAGAACCACGTGAACGCCGCATAGACGTTCTTCTCAACTCCGCTGCCGAGGTACAGGCACTTGCCGTAGCTGCACTGTGCCCTCGCATGACCTGCCTCCGCCGCATGGCGGTAGAACATCGCAGCGCTCTGGAAGTCCTGTTCCGCAAGGCAGCGCCGTGCGGACTGGTAGTCCTTTTCTCCGTCGTCCGGAAGCGGCTCCGGGGGCTCTGTTTCCGGTGGCTCCTCCTGCCGGGGCTCCGGCTCCGGGACCGGCTGCTCCGGCAGGAGCTTTCTCCAGCGTTTCGCCGTTTCCGTGTCCTTATCGACAAAGGTACCGGTTTCGTAGCAGAGGGCTATCATCTCCACCGCCTGCTCGTAGCACTGCTTTGCCGCCCGCAGGAACCACTCGAACGCATACGCTTCGTTTATGTCGCAGGCGATACCCTCGGCGTAGAAGTAGCCTGTCATGTACTGTGCCGCAGGGACGCCATTCTCCGCCGCCCGCAGGAACCACTCACGTGCCGCCTTTACGTCCTGCACTCCGCCCCTGCCCTCCATGAGATAGAAGCCGGTGTAGTACTCTGCTTCTGCACAGTCCTGCTGGGCTGAGAGCGTGAACCAGTACATTGCCTTGTCGTAGTCCTTTATCCTGTCGAAATGCCTGCCAAGGCTGTATTGCTCGGCGCTGTCGGTGATGTTCTTGCGGCTCTCGGTATCGGCTGCGGGGAGCTGCGTTTCCATTCTGAACGAAATATCGCACCCCAGAGCCGCCGCCACTGCTTCCACCACCGCCGCAGCGGTCCTGCCCCGCAGACCTATCTCGTCCCGCAGGGACTTCACGCACCTTGCCGCCGCAGCGGAGCGCACCTCGAAAGGCTTTCCACGGACCGCCCACAGCTTCTGGGCACAGCCGTCATACAGCGCAATATGGCACTGTCGCCGCAGCACGTTCTCTTTCGGGAAAATATCGGCGATGAGCGAGTCCGTGCGTCTGCGGTCAAGCAGGGTGTTCTCCCCGAAACGCCCGGAAATATAGCACAGCATTCCCTTCAGGTCCTTTACCGCCTCACCCTCCGGGGTGTGGACCGTCCTGCAGTAGGGACACGCTGTGCTCCTGCCCTCATCGAACACTCTTCCGCATTTTCCGCATACCATTACGCTCACCTCCGCAAATAATATCATATATGGATATTGTATCACAAACAGGCGTTTATGTCAATTGAAATCCGCACGGCTTGACATTCCCGGGGTATTGGGGTATAATACACTTATAATATATAAAATAGTTTTTGGGAAAGGAACACGAAATGCCAGTAAAAATAGCCGACGGACTGCCAGCGCAGTCGATACTTGAAAACGAGCATATATTCATTATGACGGAGCACAGGGCGCTCCACCAGGATATTCGACCCCTGAAGATAGGCATACTGAACCTCATGCCGACAAAGGTCGCAACAGAAACACAGATACTCCGAAGCCTGTCCAACACCCCGCTGCAGATAGAAGTGACCCTGGTGCAGACCTCCACATACACCAGCCGCAACACCTCCAGCGAACACCTGCTGAACTTCTACAAGACTTTTGACGAAATAAAGAACATGAACTTCGACGGCTTCATAATCACCGGCGCACCGGTGGAGCACATGGATTTCGAGGACGTGGACTACTGGGACGAAATATGCCAGATAATGGAGTGGACAAAGACCCACGTGCATTCCACTTTCCACATCTGCTGGGCGGCTCAGGCGGCTCTTTACTACCATTACGGGATAAAGAAGTACCCGCTGAAGGAGAAGCTCTCCGGCGTGTTCCTGCACACTCTGCTCACCCCGAAGTCAAGGCTGTTCAGGGGATTTGACAGCGAGTTCTGGGCGCCGCATTCCCGCCACACTGAGGTCCGCCGGGAGGATATAGAGAAAGTCCCGCAGCTTAAAGTCATGTCCGTTTCAGAGGAAGCGGGGGTCTACGCAGTTTGCAGCGAGGACAGCCGCCAGTTCTTCATAACCGGTCATTCAGAGTACGACGCAGACACCCTGGCGCTGGAGTACAAGCGTGATCTTGAAAAGGGTCTGAACCCGAAGATACCCGCCCACTACTTCCCCGACGACGACCCCACAAAGCAGCCCGTGATGAAGTGGCGTGCGCACTCCACCCTGATCTACACCAACTGGCTGAACTACTTCGTATATCAGACGACCCCGTTTGATATTTCTGAAAAAATCTGAAAAGACCTTGCAATTTGACAGGATATATGTTATAATTAACCCATAAAAAAGTTCCGACCTGAAAGGTCCGTATGAAAGGAAGAGGTATCACAATGTATTTAGAGGGAGTTTATCTCGCACGTTTCCTGATCATTCTCATCGGCGCAGTTGTTGCAGTTGCCGCCGGCATTCTCGCTCATGTGCTGTATTTCGGCCCCAAGTCCAAGGATCCGTATGCAAGCAATGTCTGCAAGTTCGCTAACGGCCAGCGTTTTCTGCCGGTAAGCGTTATCAAGTGCGCATACTATGCAGCTGCACTGTTCCTGGTATTCGAGGGTATTGCCGCATTCCCGGTATCCGGTTTCAGCGGTATCACGACCTTTATCTCCACTGCTATCTTCGGCAACATCTTCCTGCGCATCGGCTATGAGCTGGTAATGGCAGCCCGTAAGAACGCAGGCATCGACACCGATAACAACACCGCCGAGGAACCCAAGACCTCCAATGTTGTTATTCCCCAGATCTCTAACGTTCAGCCCCAGTACCAGGGCCCCCAGTATCAGACCCAGTACCAGCAGCCCGTTCAGCAGGCTCAGCCGGTACAGCCTCAGTTCCAGCAGCCTGTTCAGCCCCAGTATCAGCAGCCGGCTCCGGCTCCTGTTTCTCAGCCGGTATTCCAGCAGCCTGCACCTGTTCAGCAGGTACAGCCCCAGCAGGTTCAGCAGCCCGCTCCCGCTCCGGCACCCCAGGCAGCTCAGGATTTCCCCTGCCCCAGCTGCGGAAAGCTCCTCAAGGCTGGCGCAAAGTTCTGCCCCTACTGCGGCAAGCCCACTGTATAACAGAGCTACATAATAAACTTAAAGCGCTCCATGTAAATGGGGCGCTCAGCTTGTCTAAAAAGTATCTATCCCAGGCTGCCGAGAAAGGTGCAGATGCTAGGAACCCGCATGACGGCTAGGCTTTGTGCCTGCCGTCATGCGGAGTGACGACGCAGATGTGCCTTTATCGACAGCCTGAGCGCTCCATGTAAATGGGGCGCTTTTTTATATCAGAGTCTGTACTGCATGAAATTGCCGTTCTTCTCAAATCCAAAATTACTGTAAAGAAGCACACCCATATTTGAAGCGGTTATCTGCACGGTCCCGCAGCCGTAATTTCTGGCTTCCTCAACTACCAGCGAAAGGAGCTTTCTTGCGATACCCTGCCGACGGTATTCCGGGTCAGTGAACATGCTGGAGAGCAGCCCCATCTTTCCGCTGGGACACCCGAAATACGGCGGCTTCTCAACAAAGGACATACCAGAAGTCCCAACGATCCTTTCACCATCTACAGCCAGCCAGGACACAAATGTTCCGTCTGCCATATGGCGGGTATAGTAGTCTTGCAGCGCTGGACGCAGGTCGATATCCTCTGTAGCGCCCTCCTCACGGAGCTGTTTTATACGCATGGTTATAAATATCGTCAAATCATCTTTTTGTAATCTGCGGTACTCAATACTCATTTGCAGCGTCCTCACTCAGAAACACATATACAAAATCACGCTGATATACAATTTGTAATACCAGCGTGAAATTATTCAATTTGTCAAAATCAGAGCTTCTCGATCCAGCCCATGTCGTCCGGGATCTTGCCGAACTGCATACCGGTCATGGTGTCATAGAGCTTCTGGGTGATCGGGCCGATCTTGCCATTGCCGATCTCCATGACCTTGTCGCCCCACTTCAGGTGACCTACAGGGGAAACGACAGCCGCTGTACCGGTGCCGAATACCTCGTCCAGCTTGCCTGCGTCGTAAGCATCAGCGACTTCCTGGATAGTGATACGGCGCTCGGAAACCTTCATGCCCCACTTTCTGCACAGCTCAAGAGCGGACTTTCTGGTGATACCGGAAAGAATGCTGCCCTGGAGGGACGGAGTAACTACCTCGCCGTCGATAACGAACATGATGTTCATAGCGCCGACCTCTTCGATGTACTTGCGCTCAACACCGTCAAGCCACAGTACCTGGGAGTAGTTCTGCTTGTGAGCCTCGTCCTGGCCTGCAAGGGAAGCTGCGTAGTTACCGCCTGTCTTTGTGAAGCCCATACCGCCTCTTACCGCACGAACGTAGTTTGTTTCAACGTAGATGTTTACGGGGTTGATGCCGGTGCTGTAATATGCGCCGGAGGGGCTCATGATGATCATGAAGTAGTACTTCTCGCCGGGGCGTACACCCAGGAAAGGATCAGCAGCAAAGATGAACGGACGGATATAAAGGGAAGCACCGTCAATGTGCGGAACCCAGTCCTTGTCTATCTCGACCAGGGCGTGGAGGGCCTGGAGGGCGTCCTTCTCGTTGATCTGCGGGATAACAAGACGCTCAGCGGAAACGTTCATTCTCTTGAAGTTCTCCTCGGGACGGAAGAACTGAATGTCACCGGAAGGGGTTCTGTATGCCTTCATACCCTCGAAGATCTCCTGACCGTAATGGAGCACCATTGCAGAGGGCATGAGCTCAATAGGACCGTAGGGCACGATACGTGCGTCATGCCAGCCCTGGCCTTCGTCATATTCCATCACGAACATATGGTCAGTGAAGATGTGTCCGAAGCCCAGCTTGGTTTCGTCAGCGGGTTTCTGCTTGGGGTTAGTCGTCTTTTCAATTCTGATATCCATAATTATGTATCCTTTCCTGCACGCCTGGTAGGGTCATGCGATTTATATACAAGATTATTATAGCACTATTCCGCCGGATTGTAAATGTTTTTTTTGGATTTTTTCGTAATTATGCAATTTTTGCATAGTCCGGGCGGCAAAATACACATTAACTCCGCATGCGTGCAATAGCCCCGGACAGAAGTTGACAGCATTCCACCATGATGTTATAATAAAATGGAAAAAATACATACTGCGAGGGAAGATCATGAGTAAAGAAACAGAAAAAGCCGACCAGATCGACAAGGCAGTCCACAAGGATATAAAGCAGCGGCGCAGCGGTCTCCGCCAGTTCATCAGCGACATGCTGAACATGCACGACGGAATGATGAGCTACGAAGAAATAGACGCAATGATGCTGGAGAACACCGTCATTCACGGTCCAAACATGTGGATACTATGTCTTGCGGCCCTGATCGCATCGATAGGTCTGAACATGAACTCCACAGCCGTAATAATCGGCGCAATGCTCATATCACCGCTTATGAGCGGTATCATGACAATGGGCTATTCCCTTGCGGTGAGGGACCTGCGGCTGCTGCGCCGGGCGCTGATACGCTTCGGGACGCAGGTCGTTATCAGCCTGATAAGCTCCACGGTGTACTTCCTGATAACGCCGCTGGATACTCCCACAGCCGAAATGATAGCCCGCACCAGCCCAACGATATGGGACGTCCTTATCGCACTGTTCGGCGGAATTGCCGGAGCCATAGGCAACACCCGTGAAAAAAAGGGCAACGTTATCCCCGGCGTGGCTATCGCTACGGCGCTCATGCCGCCGTTATGCACTGCGGGATACGGGATAGCCTCGGGGCAGCCATCGTTCTTCCTGGGAGCATTCTACCTGTTCCTGATAAACACGCTGTTCATCTCGCTTTCGACAATGATAGTGACCATGATGCTGCGTGTCCCCTACCACCGCAACGTCAGCGACAAGAAACAGAAAAAGATCAACCACGCCATCGCTGCGATCACCATAATCGCAGCCGTACCCAGCGTGTTCTTCGGAGCTTCCACCGTGTACAGCTCGGTCATGGACAAGAACATTTCAAGCTACCTCAGCAGCGAATTCATCTTTTCCGGCACGACCGTTGTAAAATCGAGTGCTGACAAGAACGCCCGCACCGTTTCCGTTTCCCTTGTGGGAACTCCGATATCTGATGATGTTATAGCAATGCTTCAGCAGGAGATGCCAAAATACGGACTGGACGGCTACACCCTGAGCGTCACCCAGAACAGCGCCATAGAGCTCCCTGACGATGAGGACAGCGCCGACAAGATAACTATAGCCCTCCAGGAGAACCACATAAACGAGCTGGAAAGCCAGCTTGCGGAGCAGGAGCAGACGATAAGCTCCCTGCAAAGCGAGAACACGACCCTTAAAGACACCATCGACCACGCTGCCGTTGCACAGAAAGCCGCAAAGGTATTCCCGGAGCTCAGTAATATCCGCTGCGGCAGTCTCACCGATTCCAACGGCAATTACGAAGTGCTGATAGCGGATTCCGACTCCACGGACGAAGCGCTGACCGCGCACATCAGGAACTGGCTCGCCGCCGAAACGGACTCCGACCGCTGCGAGGTCTACATAACCGTTAACACTCCGGAGTTGACCCAGGAAACCGCCGACTGCACGGAAGAGATACCCACCGAAGAGTAATATGGAAAACATAATTATTTTGATCCGTAAAGCGCAATACCATGAAGCCAAAGCGTTGTTCGACCAGCTTTCCCGGGCAGAACAAAGAGATCTGCTGATCGAAGAAGCAAGCCTGACTGACAGCATATGTGTATTAGGCTTCGCAGAATACCTCATATCTCTGGATAATACAAGTTATAACCACATGCTTGCAGCCGAAGTACTGATACAGATGTGCTGGCTGACAGGTGCGTACAACATCGCATTTTATCATGCAAGGGAAATGTATCGTATAAATCCAGATACAGACGCCAAAAAGTTCCTGCTGTTTTTCTATGGGCTGCCGGAAAAAATCATGCCAGAGGAATACGCCCTGGAGATCGCAAAAGATATTCTCCGCACAGACCCGGACTATGGACCTGCAAAAAATATAATACAAAAGTGCAAATAATAAAAGGGCTGCGAGATCTCGCAGCCCATATCTTTTGTTTAAACAATAAATCCGAATTGCCTGTCAGCCGTTGCCCTCTTCAAGCACGTAGATATCCACCTGAACAGCGCCCCATGCGCAACTGTCATAGTAGTGATCCTCCATGTTGCCGAAGTAAAGATCAATCGCAACGGTGCCGTCCATCAGGGCGATACCAGTATCCGCAGCCACTGCGTAGCCGTAAACCCTGCTGCCGTTCTGCGCAACGATATACAGCTTGCTTCCGTAGGGAATTACGTTCGGGTTGACTGCGCAGGTGCCTATCTCTGCGAGCCTTCCGCTGGCGGTGTATGCGCCACGTCTTGCGGTGTACGCCGTTGCCTTGCCGGAGATAACACGTGTGTACTCCTGCGGAATTCCGTCAACCAGGGTCAGAGCGTCCGGGTCGTCCATCTTTGAATAGGGAACAGCCAGCGCCGTGCCTCTCTCTACGACTTCGCTCACGGGCTGCTCTGTGACCTCGTCACTGAGGAGCTCCTGACTGGTCAGCTTGCCGTCAACGTACTTCTCCTTTACAGTGTAGACCCTCTTTCCGGGTACGCCGGGAGTGATAACGGTCTCGCTTCCTATCGTGCGGTTGGTGTTGTCGATGTATTCTGTATCGTAAGCGATCTCCGATGTGTTCTCACGGGTGACGTACTCCACACGTGTAACCGTGATCTCCATTCCCTCGCTGACGCTGTCAGTGAGAGGACATGACACTTCATCGAACTCGCCGAGCGTAACGCCCGCCTTTTCAAGCACATCGCCGACGGTGCCCTCTATAACGGGTACGGTCCTGACCTCGCCGTCAACGCTGACGTTCACGTCAAAGGAGCGATAAATGGTGATATAAGCGGTGTTGCTGCTGGTAGCCTCGTAGGACACCTTATCGTTAGTGCCCAGCTGATAGCTTGCCATTCTGAGTATAGCGTAGACATCAGTTTCAGATGTCATCAGCTCTTTTGTAACGCCGTTGTCGGTGATGTAGACACGGTCCTTGAGATAAATGGAACCAGTCATCACCACGACCATGAATATCGTAGCTGCGAAAATTGCTGCCTTGACGATCTTTCCCCTGAATAACAGGCGGTTCATCTTAGCGTTCATTATCTGCGGTTTCATATTTGCCTCCTGAGCAGTTACCCATGCCGTCCCGGCAATCCTCCCCGTTTCCGGGTGTAACTTCCGTACAGCGTCAGGCTTTGGGGAAAGCCCTCAGCTGGAGCAAACGCACTGTCCCCAACAGAGCATTGCATGATCCGAAGCCGACTGTATTTTTATATGCGGCTTACGTTGTGATATTTGTGCGCACAGCAAAGCTGTAACTGTCGCAGTTCTGCGTCAGTGCTTGTATTATATCGCTTTTCTTCGGCAATGTCAAACGAACGGAAACCCTCATTTTTGTGAAAATTTCACAAATACTGTTTGTAACCAAATTGTAATCTTTCGATTAATCAGCGGTTATATGTAATTATATGTAAATTATGCGTTTTCTTTTTGTAATATTCACTAAAAATCAAAGTTCAGATTTCGTTGTGTTTTTTGCTAAATTTCAACATGGAATTTTGTTATTAATCAGTGCAGATTTCACATATCATTTATATGTAACTCGATTTCACAAAACTGCACTTTTGCAGAAGAATGCGGTTTTCAGAATAAAAAGGGGTGACAAAATCAAAGAAATATGCTATAATAAACGCAAAGCGTTTATTATAAATCAAAATAGAAAAGATATCACACTATTATATATAGTATAGGGAAAGGAAAAAACCGAGCATGAATTACGAGAAATCCTGCGGCGCAGTAGTCTATCGCAAACGCCACGGGAACACTGAAATTCTGCTGATAAAGCATGTGAGATCAGGCTGCTGGTCGTTCCCGAAGGGCCATATGGAACCCGGCGAAACAGAACTCCAGACCGCAGTGCGTGAGATCAAGGAGGAAACCAATATCGATGTTTCCGTTGACGACCCCTCGTTCCGTGAGGTGGTCGTATTCAACCCACGCAGGGATATTACAAAGGAAGTAGTGTATTTCCTCGCCCGTGCAGTCAGCTTTGACTGCGAAAAACAGGAGAGCGAGATCGCCGAGGCACGCTGGGTCGAGATAGGACAGGCACTGAACGTGCTCGCCTATGACAACGACAGGGTCCTTGTCAGCAAGGCAAAGAATTTCCTCTCAATGACAAAAATCTGAAAAAATCACCTGTATTGCAACCTTTTTCTCCCTTACATGGTTTTACTATTAGAACGGCAAGAAAACGCCGGATAACATCAAGGGAGGTTTTATCATGAAAAGAAGATTTCTCGCACTGACCATGGCAGCTGCCACAGCGCTGACTTCCACCAGCCTGGTCGCTTTCGCCGACAATGCAAACAGCGAAGCGCTCGCTGCCGCAATAACCCTGGCAAAGAGCCGTATCGACATACCCGAGGAGCTCACCGAATTCACCTACAGCGTGTCGAACCAGAACCTCAAGACCGTGTACTACCTGACCTGGTCCACCCCGAAAACCACCACCTGGTACAAGAGCGCCGACATAACCGTATGCGGCGACCTTATCCTGGACTACTCCGCTCCAACTGACTGGAACGGCGATAACACCAGCAAATTCGCAAAGCTGACAGGAGATCAGCTCTACAAGAAGGCAAAGGCTCAGCTGAAAAAGATCGACCCGTCTGTCTACAATGTTCTTAACATCGACCGTGACAGCCTGAATATCAGCCTTTATGGGAACCGTGCTTCGTTCAGCGTGGTACGTACAAAGAATGGTGTCCCCGTAAAGAACGACAGCGGCAGAATAGTTGTCAACAAGGACACCGGCGACCTCATCTACTTCTCCATGAACTGGCATCAGAACGCTTCGTTCCAGAGCGCAAAGAACGCCATCTCCGTGGACAAGGCAAAGGATGCCTACGCAGATATGATCGGGCTGTACCCGCAGTATGAGTTCGACTACGACTATGAAACCGGTATACTCACTCCCACCATCGTGTACCGTCAGTCCGACTACGGTGAGATAAACGCTTTCACCGGAAAGAAGAGCGACTTCGTGGAGGACGGATATTATGATGACTCGGACACCGAATGTGCAGAAACCGCCGAGGCTGACGACTCCTACGACAAAGGCAACCCTGCTACCGGCGGCTTCACCCCGGCAGAAAAAGACGAGATCACCAAAGATCTCCCCTACGGCAGCAAGGAAGCCGTTATAAAGCTGCTCAAGGAAAACGAGTGGTTCACGTATTACGATGACATGACCCTGCGCAGCTACGACTCCTACAGCTCTGAACTCAATGGAAAGAAAACATATATCTACGCTGCGATATTCACGGACGAGAACTGGGACGAGGACGAAATATACTGGAGCGATGAGGAGTGCTGCTCCGCTGAAGCCGCATGGGACGAACCCGAGTCCAATACCGTTGTAAGCTCCGACAGCGACAAGATCACCCACACCGTAAGCATTTCCGTCAACGCAGAAACCGGCGAGATACTTGCATACACCTACAGCGACAGCAATCTCGGCAGGACCACCTATGATTACGATATAACAAAGGCTGACGCAAAGGCAAAGGAGATCGCCTCCACTTTCGCCGGCGACAAGTTTGGCGTATACGCCGACAACTACACCTCCGATATCAATGGCTGGCTCGATGAGGACAACAAACAGGTGACCATGGGCAGCTATCACGACTGGACAAGATACGAGAACGGTATCAAGGTAAACGGCGACAACATCGTTGTATCCTTCAACAAGGATATGCTCCTGACCAATTACCAACTCAGCTACACCGATATCCCCATGCCCTCCACCAAGGGAATGCTCACCGAGAAGCAGGCAATGAAGAAATACTGGGAAACCACCGACCTTGATATGTACTACCTCGCAAAGGTAAACCAGAAAAAGACCAAGACCGTACTGGTTTACGGCACCAACTCCAGCGTATACCTTGACGCATTCACCGGCGAGCCCATCTACACATGGTATATGAAGAAGGGTAAGAATGACTTCTCCGGCATCACCGACAAGAATATACTCAGGATGGCGAACAAGCTGGACGACCACGGCATTCTCATTTCCGAGGATAAGTTCAGCCAGGACGACCCTATCACATACGCCGTTTTTGCAGATGTCATAGGATATTCCACATCCTCAACCGATAACGACCGAAAGATGACACGCAGCGCAGCCCTGATATCCTATTCACGCCAGGTTGCCACCGATGAAGTCGCCAAGATAAAGGGAATCTATAAGTCACCGTTCAGCGATATCAGCGACGATAACCCCCGTGTGGGCTACTACGCTATCGCTTACGGCATGGGCGTGTTCACTGAAAAGGAACTCAAGCCCACCGCTTACTTCACCTATGGGGACCTTATAAAGATGGTTTACTCAATGTATTCCGCATAAAGAAATAGTTTGGTCATAATACGATCGCCGGGGCATCAGTCCCGGCGATTTTTTTGTAATGAGATAAAAAATTACTACACAAACCGCTTTTTTTGTGATAAAATATTTCTATAGAAAAGCGGAGGTACAAATATGAACGAAAACAGAGTAAGTCTTACAAAACCGTCGCACCGCATCACGCCTGCGGCTCCTGACGTTTCTTCTTCCCAGGGCTGGCGTGACCCCTCCACCGGGGAGATATACCCGGCACCCCGCAGCACGGTCACTCCAGCCATTCCACCGGTGACCCCGCAGCCCGTGGACGAGATATACCCCGGAGCTCAGCAGGACAGCACTGCCAGCACCCGTACAAAATTCTGCGACCAGTGCGGCGGTCTTATCGCCTATGACGCAAAAGTCTGCCCGGATTGTGGGCGTGTGTTTGAGCTGATCCATCCGGCGGCGCAGGCAGTTCCCCAGCCGGGGAATATCAACGCCGGGACTTCGGCATTCTCCGGCGCCGGGGCTTCCGACCGCATGCCCGGGGGTACTTCCGAAGCTCCCCGGCGGACACAGGGACCGCAGGTCATCACCAACACCTCATCAAACGTCACCCAGACGATGGGCACGAAGAACAAGTGGGTCGCACTGGTGCTGTGCCTGTTTTTCGGGTACCTGGGAGTTCACCGGTTCTATGAGGGCAAAATAGCAACCGGAATAGTCTGGTTTCTCACGGGTGGAGTTCTGGGCATAGGCGTTTTCATTGACATTATCCTTATTCTTACGAAGCCCGTAAACTACACGCCCTGACAATATATGTCAGAACACTTCTATATCTGATATAACTTCTTGTAATTTTCACATCTGTATAAACTCTTAGCGAAATCTTAACGGTGTTTTCTATTGACATTTTATACCACCAGTGATATACTTTTAGTATAAAAGACAAGTCAGGCTGCTGAAAAAAGGAGAAACCAGATGTGGAAAATTACAGAAAAGACCTTTACCACGGAGGACGGCGACCTCTACACAGGCTATGGCGTAACAGCCGGAGAATGTACCATTGACGACATCACCCCAAGTCGTACGGCAATTGAGAATTTTATCGACGCCCTGAACAGATATGAGGCCTCCCCCGCCCATATTTCAGAACTCGTTGAAAATTTCCTGGCGGAGCTCTGACCAAATTCCCATGCTGCACTTTTACCCAGACAAATCCCCCCTGCAAATGCAGGGGGGACAGCTTGTTGAAAAAGTAGAAAATCAGGCTGTTGAGAAGCCCTCAGATTCTAGGAACCCGCACAGCAACTAGGCTTTGTGCCTGTTGCTGTGCGGAGTGACGACAAAGATGAGGGTTTATCGACAGCCTGTCCCCCTGCATTTGCAGGGGGTATTTGTTATACGTCAACCTCTTCGCCGCCGCCGATATACATCAAACGGTCGCCGAGTATCTCGTCCATCATGTCGAAGCCCCTGAAACCGGTACAGTGGCAGGCGTAAATTTTCTCCGCACTGCTGAGCTTCAGCGCCCTCGCCTGTGATGTGACATAATCCGCCGGACAGCCAAGGTTCTTCGGGCTGGAACCCATAAAATGGAACCCGCCGACAACTGCAAGTATAGGTATACCCGCCCAGTTATTGCTGACCGTATCAAGCATATTCTGTATCCCGCAATGGAAGCACCCGCCGATGATAACCAGACCGTCCGCCTTGCGCTTCTTCGGGAATATCACGGCAAAAGACTCGTCAGAAAAGTCATAGGGTATCTGCTTCCTGCCGTCAAGCTCGAAACAGCTCCGGTCAGGGTTTATGCTTTTTTCGTCAAAAACCTCGCAGGAAGAAAGGTAGAAGCCCTCCGTGACCTCCGAAAAGCTGTTGAACAGCGTCAGATTTTCCGCATACTTCTTGAAAAACGTCTTTCCGGCTCCCGCAGGCTCCTTGAACAGGCCGTTCTTGCGGAAGCGCTCCGTACAGCTTCCAGCACGCATGAATATCTCTGCCCCGGGATTCAGCCGCATCACGGCGTCCACGCCGCCAACATGACCCATGTGGTTATGCGTGACGAATACTGCGCTGATGTCCTGCACCGGCAGTCCCATTCTGCGGGCGTTCTCCATCGCCTTCCCGGTCAGACCGGTGTCGATAAGGTAGTTCTTCCCACCGAACTCAACATAAAACGACAAGCCGTTTTCGGAATACAGCTTATCGTCCACCGCCGTATTTTCTATTAGACAAATGAGCTTCAAGAACTCACTCCCCCTTGACATGCCTCTTGATCGCAGCAAAGCTCTCTGCGCTCAGGCAGTGCTCTATCCTGCATGCGTCCGCAGCCGCTATCTCTTCGGGGACGCCCATCGAGGTCAGCCAGTTGGTGAACAGAATGTGCCTTTCATAGACTTTCTCGGCGATCTCCCTGCCCTTATCAGTAAGGGTGATGTAACCGTTCTTATCCACTGTTATGCATTCCTGCTCCCTGAGATTTTTCATCGCAACGCTGACGCTGGGCTTTGAAAAGTCCATCTCCGTGGCGATATCCACGGAACGCACCTCGCCGTTGCGGTTGTGAAGTATCAGTATAGTTTCCAGATAATCCTCGCCGGATTCAAGTATTCTCCCTTTCATAGTTCGCCCTTTCTGGTCAGTATTTCAACCATCTCAATATTAATATGATACCATATTTTTCATTTCAAGTCAAGTGTTATTACAGTCCGTTGTCGTTCATGCTGAGTATTCTTGCGATAACGCTGCCCTCGTATACTATCGGGTACTCACGCAGGGAGAATATCAGACCGTCCTCCGGCGCTGTGACCTCCTCCTCGACCGTACCGGTTATGGGGGTCACTATCTCGCCGATGACCGTGCCCTTCTGTACCCACATGTTGTGCTCAACTTTAGGTATAAATATTCCACCTTCAACCGAATGTATAACATTGACCGCACCGTCCGTGCTCACCATCGGGTGGGATGTCTGCCCAACGGGACCCTCCCATATTCCTATTTTTGACATGAGATTGAATATTCCGGTGAGAAGCTGCTGGCAGTATGCCTTTGTGATACGCTGACCAACGCCCATCTCAATTACAAGAGTCGGGACACCCTCACGCCGCAGTGAATACGCCAGCGACCCCTCTCCGACTGCGTTGGAGTCATGCACCCAGACGAAATCCGTATTCAGCATGCGGGCGTATTTCAGAAGCTGACTTCCCCCATCGCTGGGAATTCTGACCTGTGGTATCTCCCGGATAAAGATGTTGCTTGCGTGGATATCAACGCAGATATCCGCCCCACAAATGTCCTCCAGCAGCCTCGCAGCGACATTTTCCGCCACCGTACCTCGCTCGCTTCCCGGGAATACCCGGTTCATGTCCAGCCCGGACATCGGTACGGCACGGCTGACCGATTCCATTCCCAGCGGATTAATGGACGGGTATATGTCCACAGTGCCTCTGAGATATGCCATATTCGCCGTTATCTGGCGCACCAGCTCATAACAGACGAACTGTCCCTCAAGCTCATCGCCGTGTATTCCCGTAACGACTGCTATGCGCTTTCCGCCCTCGCAGCCAACGCCTTTAAGGCTGTTTTTCTTTATTGTCAGGACCTCGTCCGTCGGAAGTCCCACCGATACCAAAGTTTCGATCATTGTTTCTCCCCCAATACCATTTGTAATATAGCTGTAGAATTATTCGCTTTGTTTATTCAACAGACTTCAGCGACTCTACCATGCTTATCTTTCGCAGATCCCGCCGCATTATCAGGTTGACTATCAGCGAGAACGCCACCGTTATCAGGAATGCCCACACGAAGGACAGCAGATGGATCGTCCTGCCGAACATCACCTCGTCGATCTCCGCCGTCTGAATGATGAACTGACACAGCGCCACGCCAAGTCCCAGACCTACTGCCGCACCCATTACCGAGAGTATATTGTTCTCCCGGAACACATAGCTCGACACTTCCTTATCATAGAATCCAAGCACTTTCAGCGTTGCTATCTCACGTATACGCTCCGTAATATTAACGTTGGTGAGGTTATACAGCACCACGAACGCCAGCGCCCCGGCGGAAACGATCAGCACTATAACTACCAGATCCATTATCTTCAGCATGTTCCGGAACGTCTTGGAAGCACCGGCGTTGAGCTGCACGCTGAGCACTCCGTCCACCCCGAGCATCTTTTCGCTGAAAGCGTCCTGCTCCGCTTCGTCCGCACCGATACCGTTGCGGAAGTACACAATGTTGAACTGCGGTTCCTCACCGAATAACTCTGCGTATTTTTCCTGAGAAATATACATATAGTGACTGGCGTAATGCTCAGTTATAGCCCCTATCGTGACCTCGGTGGACTTTCCGTCGCTTATTCTTAGATGTACCTTATCGCCCTGCTTCACGTCCAGCAGCTTCGTCAGCTTTTCGGTGACTATCGTGCCGTCCAGTGCAGTTTCAAAGGTTATCTTGTCGCCGGACTTCCGCTCGTGCATGTCTATCATGTCCTCGAATATCCCGGTGTCCTCCACTGCGGTGACGTAGCACTGGACATTCGCTCTGTCAGAGGACAGCGTGTACTGCTTTATCAGCGCACGGGTGTACTCTGTGTCGGGGTTGTAGTCCAGCAGTGCGTCATATATCTTTTGCAGACCCTCGGCGTCCGTTTTGCTGTCGTAGGCTATATACCCGCTGTATTGATTTATATTATTATACTGCAAGTCTACAATGTCGCTGATGGAGTCTTTCAGCCCGAAACCGGTAAGCGAAAGCGCCGTACAGCCTGCAATGCCGATTATCGTCATGAACATTCTGCGCTTGTACCTGAACAGATTTCTTCCGCTGACCTTTCCGAAGAACGACAGGTGGTTCCAGATAAAGCCTACTTTCTCAAGCAGCACCCGCTTTCCAGCCTTGGGAGCCTTGGGCCGCATAAGCTCTGCGGGAGTTTCACCGAGCGCCTTTCTCGCCGTCAGGAACACGGTAAGTGCGATAGCCGCTACCATGCTTCCCGCTGACACAGAGATATTCACCAGACTTAACTCAAAGTAGAAATTTGTGATAATATACATCATGCTATATGCAAACATGATGATATACGGGAACATGAACATTCCGATGCATGCGCCGATAATGCTTCCCGAAGCCGCCGCAATGACCGCATACAGCATATACTGCCGCATTATTACCGCATTTGAATAGCCCAGGGACTTCAGCGTACCGATCTGCATACGCTGCTCCTCGACCATTCTTGACATGGTGGTAAGGCACACCAGCGCCGCCACAAGCAGGAAGAACACCGGGAACACAGCGCCTATCCTGTCTATTCTCTCCGCATTGCTGGAGTACTCTGAATAGCCAGGATTATCGTCCCGGGTGAAAAGATACCACTTTGCCTCGCCGATGTCGTCCATCTTCTGCCGGGCGTCTGACAGCTCCTTTTCGGCTTTTGATATCTCTGTGTTGAACTCTTCAACGCCGTCCTGGTACTCTTTCAGACCGTCATTGTACTTCTGTTCGGCGTCCTCAAGCTCTTTAACACCGTCCTCATAATCCTGCTTTCCGTCAAGGAACTCCTGCTCCTTCTGATTGAACTCAGTTACGGCGTTGTTGTATTCTTTCTCAGCTGTGGTGAGCTGGTTCCTGCCGTCATTAAGCTGCTTCAGACCTTCCGTGAACTCCGCATAGCCCTCGTTGTACTGCTTCACGCCGTCCTCATACTTGGCGTAATTTTCGTTGTACTGTTTCAGGCCGTCCTCGTAGGCGGCTCTGCCCTCGTCAAGCTGAGCCTGCGCCGCTTCAAGCTGCTTTTCACCCTCAGTGAGCTGCTGCTCCTTTTCTGCGATAAGAACCGTTGTTTCGTCTATCTTCGCCTTTGCCTGGTCAAGTTGTTCCTTACCGGCGTCAAGCTGCTGTTTACCCTCGTCAAGCTGAGCCTTTGCAGCTGCAAGCGCCTGCTTCTGCTGAACTACCTGAGGGTCGCTGCTTCCTGCGACTGCTTCGAGCTGCTCCACAGCCGCCATGCCTGCGTTATAGTCTGCAAGACCCTGCTCATACTCCGCAAGTTTAGCATTGTAGAGCTGCATTCCGATGTCATACTGCTTCTGACCCTGCTCAAGCTGCCGCTTTCCCTCTTCAAGCTGAGCCTTTCCGTCCTCCAGCCGGGCACGCTGGCTGTCAAGCTCCGCCTGACCCTCGTCAAGCTGTTTCTTGCTCTCGTCAAGGGTCTGCTTTGCTTCGTCAAGCTGCTTTTTGGCATCAGAGAGCTGTATACGGCTGTCGTTGAGTGTTTTCTCAGCATCGTCCAGCTTCTGCTGGTTTTCGTTGAGTTCAGCCCGGCCCTTGTCTATTTCGGACTTTGCATCGTCCAGCTTCTGCCGCCCTTCGTCAAGCTGCTTCTGACCGTCATCTATCTTCGCTTTTGCATCGTAAAGTCCGGCTTTACCGTCGTCTATCTGCTTACGGGCGTCGTCAAGCTCCGACTTTGCATCATCGAGCTTCTGCTGACCCTCCGTACGGGCGTCCTCCAGTTCTTTTTCGCCATCGGCTATCTTCTGCTGAGCCTCGCCGAGCACCTCGTCACTGCGGATCTCACTGCGCTCCACGCCAAGGGTCTCGAGCCTGCTCTCCAGTTCGTCCCGCAGCTGCTCGTACTCGTCCGAATAGCTCTGCGCCGACTTCATCTCCTCGGACTGCACGTAAATCTCCGTGTAAACATCCTGCGTGAACTCGCTCTCGCTGACGTACAGGAACGCCTGCAGCGAGCCGTTTCCTATCGTGGTGCTACCCCTCTGGGTCGATGAAACGTACATTGGCGTGTCAAACGTGCCAACGATAGTGTACTCGGTGTTTTTCAGCGGGAACTCGTCTGCACCGGTGGGGTCGGAAAGCGTGACCTTATCGCCTATCTTCATGCCTTCACGCAGCTTGCTGGAGTTCAGCACGCACTCGTCCGCCGCCTGTGGCATTCTGCCCCCGGTGAGGTCGATACGGTTCATGCTGCTGTTTTCATTTATAGAATATACCCTTGTGTTATAATCACGTCCGTCATAACTCAGAGTTAAGTCTGTATATTTAGAAGTCGACACATTATCAACACCATCAATGTCCCTGAGGGCTTTCAGATCATCGTCTGTAAGTCCCAGAGTGGACATCACCCGGATATCGAAAAGATCATGCTCATCATAATAGTTGTCAGCGGTTATCTTCATGTCATTGGGCGTTGCCCTGACTCCGCTGAAAAAACCCACTCCAATCGCACATATCGTAAAAATCGACAGGAAACGGTTCTTTGTACGGGAAATCTCCCGGAATATGTTTCTGGTAACTGCTTTCACGCTGATACCCCTTTACCACTCGATATTTTCTACCGGCGTTGGATCCGAATTGCGGATAATATCCTCCACCCGGCTGTTCTTTATCTTTATGACCCGGTCCGCCATCGGCGCTATAGCCGTATTATGCGTCACCAGAATGACTGTCATACCATCAATGCGGCAGGTGTCCTGGAGCAGCTTCAGTATGACCTTGCCGGTGTTGTAATCCAGGGCGCCGGTTGGCTCGTCACACAGCATCAACTTTGGTTTCTTGCTGAGCGCCCTTGCAATTGAAACACGCTGCTGCTCTCCTCCTGAAAGCTGTGCCGGGAAATTGTCCAGTCGTTCTCCCAGGCCGACTTTCTTCAGTATCTCAACTGCGGGAATGAAATCCTTGGTGGTCTGCGCAGCCAGCTCGACATTCTCCTTTGCTGTAAGATTTGGCATGAGATTATAGAACTGAAATATAAATCCCACGTCAAACCGGCGGTAGTTGGTGAGCTGACGCCGGTTGAACCTGTCCACCCGTGAACCATCAACGCTGATGATCCCCTCATCGCAGCTGTCCATTCCGCCGAGCATATTCAGCACTGTGGTCTTGCCGGAGCCGCTTGGACCAACGATTATAGCAAACTCGCCCTGTTCTATATCAAAAGTCATTCCGTCAGCGGCATTTATGGTAACTTCACCCATGTGATACCGCTTATACACGTTTTCAAGTGTTACAAATGCCATAATATTCTCCATTTCCTTTCATTGGAACTGCCCGATTCAGCAGAGCTGCAGCTCTGCTCTATCCGGCATATCCACTCATAAAACAGCAGGCAGAAAAAACCGACAAGCTGTGCCGGTTTTCCCTGCCCCCTTTTCATTCTACCATTACCATTCTATCAGCCGATCTTGGACTTGCCGCCCATATACGGTCTGAGTACTTCAGGTATATTTACGGTGCCGTCCGCATTGAGATTGTTCTCAAGGAATGCGATGAGCATTCTGGGCGGTGCGACAACAGTGTTGTTCAGTGTGTGTGCGAAATACTTCTTGCCATCAGCGCCGTTTATACGGATCTTCAGTCTGCGTGCCTGTGCGTCACCGAGATTGGAACAGCTGCCTACCTCGAAGTACTTCTTCTGTCTGGGTGACCATGCTTCAACATCATAGCTCTTGACCTTGAGGTCAGCGAGGTCGCCGGAGCAACACTCGATAGTCCTTACCGGAATATCCATGCTGCGGAACAGGTCAACGGTGTTCTGCCACAGCTTATCGAACCACATCTTGGAGTCCTCGGGCTTGCAGACAACGATCATCTCCTGTTTCTCAAACTGGTGGATCCTGTAAACGCCTCTCTCCTCGATGCCGTGAGCGCCCTTTTCCTTGCGGAAGCAGGGAGAATAGCTGGTGAGGGTTCTCGGCAGAGTGTCCTCTTCAAGAATATTGTCGATGAACTTACCGATCATGGAGTGCTCGGAGGTACCGATAAGATACAGATCCTCGCCCTCTATCTTGTACATCATGGCGTCCATTTCAGCGAAGCTCATAACACCGGTAACTACGTTAGACCTGATCATATACGGAGGAATGCAGTAGGTGAAACCCCTGTCGATCATGAAGTCCCTTGCGTATGCAAGCACTGCGGAGTGCAGTCTTGCAATGTCGCCCATAAGATAATAGAAGCCGTTGCCTGCAACACGTCTGGCGCTGTCAAGGTCGATACCGTTCAGGCGCTCCATGATCTCGCTGTGATACGGGATCTCAAAATCCGGAACGACAGGCTCGCCGTAGCGTTTTATCTCAACGTTCTCGCTGTCGTCCTTGCCTATCGGAACAGACGGATCAATGATGTTCGGAATGGTCATCATGATCTTC
>CAKSGA010000011.1 GCA_934454435.1 uncultured Oscillospiraceae bacterium
TAGCCGCAGACCCGGAAAAGGCCCGTGCGTATTTCGAGAGCGTGCCCCCGGCAGACAGACATTCCTGCTCGATGTGCGGCAAGATGTGCGCAGTCCGCACCACCAATATGATACTTGAGGGCAAGGAAGTCAAGTTCTGCTCTGAAAAGTAATAACAAGACTGACCGTACCATCTGGTACTGTTGATACCTCCGGCGGGGAGCGCCGCCCGGAGAGTAATTCCAGCGAGGGAACCCGTGTTTCGGGGTGAGAGGATACTTCTGAGTATCGACCGGCAGTGCGGACCACCGTACTGTAACGCATTTGTGCGTGCGCCGGGAGAACTCTGCCCTGCGCCGTGCAGGAAAGAGGTATCTTATGAAGATCAACATCAAAAAACTGTCCATTGCCGCTGTTCTGGCTGCGGTAGCCGTTGTGGGATCGATGTTCTCGTTCCCGTTCCTCGGGGCGAAATGCGCACCTGTGCAGCACCTCGTCAACATCATCGGCGGCGTGTACCTCGGGCCCTGGTGGTCGATGGGAACTGCGTTTGTCGCAAGCCTTATTCGCAACCTGACCGGGCTCGGTTCTCCCCTGGCTTTTCCGGGGAGCATGGTGGGTGCGTTCCTCTCCGGCGCTATGTACCACTGGTTCTTCAAGAACAAGCCGCTGACCCTGCGGCTTCCAATGGCGTATGTGGGTGAGCTCTTCGGCACCTCCGTCATCGGCGGAATGCTGTCTTTCCCCATCGCTTACCTTATCATGAACAACACCGCTGCCACGCTGTTCGGCTTTGTGTTCCCGTTCTTCGCTTCAAGCGTTGTGGGGACCGTCATTGCGGCTGTGATCGTGACCTCCCTCAAGCGTGTGGGTGCGATAGAAAGGTTCATGGGAGATACGCAATAACTTGCTGTTATATGTCGGGATTTGTTTACATAATGTAAACTGCTGACGAAAGGACAAAATGACCACTGACAGACATATAGCACATGCCCTTGCAGAAATGCGGGGCATGTCTCCGCTTATACACTGCATTACAAATTACGTCACCGCCGGGGACACAGCAAACATGCTCCTCGCCGCCGGGGCTTCTCCCATTATGGCTGACGACCCCGCAGAGAGCGCAGAGGTCACGGCTGCGGCAAACGGGCTGGTGCTGAACCTCGGCACGCCCTCCGCCAGCAGGATCCAGGCGATGATGAACTCCGGTAAAGCTGCGTTGCAAAAGGGGATCCCCGTGGTGTTCGATCCGGTAGGGGTCGGCATGACGGAATTCCGCCGGGACGCCGCCCGGGAGCTTCTTTCAGAGGTCAGACCGACCATCGTCCGGGGAAACATCTCTGAGATATCTTACCTCGCAGGCTTCGACTCCGGCGAAAACGGCGTGGACTCCTCAGAGACCCGAATATCTCCGCAGGAGGCGGCACGCACCGCTGCTGAAAAGCTCGGCTGCATATGCGCCGTCACCGGAGCCTTTGACGTGATCTCCGACGGCTCACGGGTCGTCAGGATAGATAACGGAACTCCGCTGCTGCGGCGTGTCACCGGGGCAGGCTGTATGACCTCGGCGCTGTGTGCGGCTTTTGCGGCGGTCCGGGGCGGGTTTACAGGGGCGGCAGCGGGGATTGCGCTCATGGACATCTGCGGGGAGCTCGCAGCGGAGCGCTCCGGCGGCATGGGCGGGTTCCGTTCTGCGCTGTTTGACTTCGCCGGGAACGTCACCCCGGAAATTCTTGCGGAAAGGCTGAATATAGATGAAAACTGACTACACGTTATATCTGTGCACCGACAGCGGGCTGATGTCCTGCAAGACTGTTGAAGAGAGCGTGGAGAGGGCGCTGCGGGGCGGCTGCACGATGGTGCAGCTCCGTGAAAAGGACGCTTCCTCCCGGGAGATGTTCCTGCTGGCGCAGAGGGTGAAGCGGGTCACGGACCGTTTCGGGGTCCCGCTCATCATCAACGACCGGCTGGACATCTGCCTTGCGGCCGGCGCTGCGGGGGTACATCTCGGGCAGTCTGACCTGCCGTGCAGGGAAGCCCGGAGAATTCTCGGCGCAAAAGCGCTGATAGGCGTTTCCGCCGCCACTCCGGAGGAAGCGGCGCAGGCACAGGCGGACGGCGCCGACTACCTCGGCGTGGGAGCCGTATTCCCGACCTCCACCAAAACCAACACCCGTAAAGTCACCCCGGAGATAATACGCAGCATTCGCAGCGCCGTGACGATACCCTTTGTGGTGATAGGCGGCGTGAACGCCGATAATATAGGGACCCTCTCCGGGCTCGGAATAAACGGCGCCGCCGTTATCTCCGCCGTGATAGCCCAGCAGGACATAGAGGGCGCTGCGCAAAGAATGCGTGCCGCACTCAGGGACGCAGGGATAGGGGATTGAACTGGTAAATAAATGGGTCTGTTGTTATGACAGACCCTTTTCCTTTGCAGGGGCGGATCCTGTATCCGCCCGGAATATATTTCAGATACAAAATTAATGGGCTGTGAAATTCACAGCCCATTATCATTATCAGCATTAATATTCCACGCACCATGCCGCACGTCTGTGCCATGGGAGATAGTTTATCGGGTTCATCTGGACGCCGTTTATACGTACCTCGAAATGGCAGTGGTTTGCAGTGGACTGACCCGTGGAGCCGACATCTGCAATAAGTTCGCCGGCAGTGACTCTCTGACCCTTGGTGACATGCAGGTAGCTGGAATGTCCGTAGACCGTGACTATACCGTTATCGTGCTGTATCATCACGCAGTTACCATAGCCGTAGTACCACTGCGCCAGGATTACCGTGCCGGACTCCGCAGCGAATATCGGTGTACCGTACGGTGCAACGATATCGATACCGCCGTGGTTGTAGTAGCCGCCGTAGCCGTACATCATCTCGCTTATCTGACCGCCGTCGCCGCCGACCGGCCAGATGAACTGACCTACCGGTCTGTTCTGAGGAATTGTTGCAGTAATACCGGAGGGTATCTGCTTCGTGCCAAGCGCAACTATCTCGTTGACCGGGTCGCTCACCGTCACACGGTTGAGCACCTTTCTGCGGGTCTCGACGCCGTTGACGTAGGAAACGTCTGCGGTGACTCTCTCGACGCCCTTTTCGCCGTCCTGGATTATCGTGGAGGAACCCTGGTAATGCGTGGAGTCGTCAACATATTCAGTATCATAGTCGGTCTTTTCGTCGTAGGTCTCACGGCGGGTCACTGTGACCGCAAGGAAAGGCTCCTCCTGAGTTATCAGCAGCTTGTCGCCGACATACATGGAGCTGTCCAGCGAGAAATCGGGGTTGAGCTTCGCAAGCTCCTCCTCGGTCATGCCGAGCTTTGAGATAACGCCCAGCGGGGAGTCGCCCTCTGCCACCGTGTAGTAGGAAGCCACCTGCTTCTTCGTGGTTATCAGCTTTATTATAGAGTCCTCGCTGACTATACTTTCGGTGAGGTAAAGTCCCGGCTCGTAGGTTATCTTGCTCTCGAATTCAACGGTTTCTTCGCCGCCCTTGCGGTAGACGTCCAGGAGCTCGTCAAGGGTCTGCTCCACACGGTCCTTGCTCTCAAGGGCGCCGTAGAAGGAGTTGCCTATGTACATTCCGTATGCGAAGGATATCTCAGCGTCAACGGAGGTCAGCATTTTGTCTGCGAGCTGATACTTGGTCAGGGTGGAGCCGTAGCCCACCATCTCGACCTCGTAGGAACTGTCGAAGCTGAACATCTCTGTGTTGCTGTCAAGGTATGTTATACGCTGCTGCACTATCTTCTCGGCGTCTGTGAACACGGACTCGTCAGTGACGTAGCCCATGAAATCGCCGTTGACGGAGAGCCGGAGCGCATAGGTCATGCTGTTCGCATAGCTCACCACGCTGAACAGGAACACACAGCTCACTACAGGCAGCGCCCAGTTGCACAGCGTGACCAGGAGCCCCCTCTTGCCGATGAGTATCCTCCCCAGCAGCCGGAACCCCGCCGCACACGCCGGGAGAACTCCACGCTCCCGGGCATGGCGTATCTCGCTGTTGCCCATTCTGAACGCCTTTATGTATCTCTGGAACGGCTCGGCTATCTTTCTGCCGAGTTTTCCGAAAAGCCACACCAGCCGTCCGCCGAGCCATTTCAGCCATCTGCCCACCGCCGTGAGCAGTCTTGAAAGCGCCCTGCCGACCGCCGTCAGCATTACCATGAATACGGTGAACAGGTATTCGCCGGCGTCCGATATCCTGTTGTAAGGGGACATCACGGCGCTTCCCTGATTATTATCTGCCTGCATTTACACATCTCCAAAATTTCACATGTGAGTGACAAATACTCACGTACTTTTATAAATACATAGATATTATAACACACTTCCGCCAGGAATGCAAGCGCCATGACCCTTTGTGCAGTATCTTTCACAAAAAATTCACCCGGGAGAACTCCCGGGCGTGCAACTTTTCAGGCTCCTGATTTGTTTTACTGTTGAGAAGCCCCCACGACTTCGCCCTTTACAGGGTTTGGCACCTCGAAAACTCCGTTGATATCCAGAACGTCGATCTGCACATCAAGCGTGAGCTCCTCGCCGCTGACCGTGGTGACAGTCCCGCTTTCGCTGAACTTCACCGGATAGCCCTGCTGGTCTATCTCAAGCCGGGTCGTGAGGGACCCGAAGCTCTGGATATCCTCCTCAACGCCGGGCATGGAGCTGCCGTTCAGCTTCTCCGGGTCGTAGGTGTATGTGATGACGGTGGGACCGTCTGCGCCGTCAATGACCGAGGAGTCCTGCACAGCCTCCGCCGCAAGGAAGAACAGCCTGCCCTCTGCATAGGGATAGCGGTACTTGCGGTTGTAGACGTTGTAGATGTAGTTCTCGTCCCCGGAGCCTATCAGGTTCCACTTGTCGTCCCCGGCTTCCTTGTAGAAGAACTCGGCGCCGTTGCTGTACGCCTGCTGGGTCTCTCCGTTCCAGGTGCTGGTATAGCTCAGCACCATTTCGTCCTTCTGCGTGAAGTAGAAGCGGAACTCCATTATCTGTTCGCCGGTGGTGAGGTCAGTCATAGTGACCCTGGCACTGTCGATAGTTTCGTACTTTTCCCGTGCCGCCCTGAACTGCTCATAGCCCCCGGGAAGCGTGGCGGAACAGCCGGTCAGTATCACCGCCGAGGCTGCCGCAGCCAAAATTGCTCTTCTCATCTGTCCTCCAGTGGAAACCAGGGGAACGCCGCACGCAGCATTTCCCTGAATAAACAAAACAGGGCAGACACGGCTGACCGTGACCTGCCCATGCTTCCGCAAAAGCGGATATATTACTTAGATGATACACCGTGGTGTTGTCTTTTATGCACCGGACAGGCGACATATGCCCCCGGAAAGTTTTACGCCCCGGCGAGTTTTACGCACCCGGCGAAGCTCCGGATTACTCGGAGAAACCGCCCTCAACGAGCTTTACAAGACCGTCAACAGCGAGCTGCTCATCGCTGCCGTCAGCAATGATGCGGATCTTGGCGCCGCCAACGATACCCAGGGAGAGGATACCGAGCAGGGACTTAGCGTTTACTCTGCGCTCTTCCTTCTCAACCCAGATGGAAGACTTGTACTCGTTAGCCTTCTGGATAAAGAATGTTGCGGGTCTTGCGTGAAGACCGACCTGGTTCTTGACTTCTACATCTTTCATGCACATAGTTAAAACCTCCATTGAAATATTTCAGTTCTGCCGTGACTAGGGGAGCCTGTGCCCTCCTGCGTGTTTTCTTTCTTTTGTGTTCTGCATCTCAGAGACCTGTGTTTATGTTTCTCTTGATCTCATGGTTATAGTATATCCAAAAAGATTTATCCCGTCAACAGAAAATTTGAAATTTAACAGTTTTAACGCCGATTTTCTGTTTTTTGCAGAATAAATCAATTTCATTCCGGCAGTATCTTGTGTATTGTGTACAAAAAACTTTCAACAAAATAATCAACATAAACATGAGTTTTCAACTAAATGCAGGATTTTATGCACATGAGATCGCTTTAATGCGTTAGAATGGTCAATCACCTTACCGGAAACACTCACGGACTTTATGTGCAATTTACACAATTCCACGGTTAAAAAGCCGGCGGAGTTATTTTTCGGATAATTTTCATCTGACAAATATTGAAATCTGCCGGAATATGTGATATACTATAAAATGTATACCTATGTACACGTGAACATATCAAAATATACAATATAAACAAACGAAAGGAACACAAATGTCGAGATTTGATAACAAGCTCTGCCCGATATGCCGCAGGCCGCTCACGGAAAAGTCTGACGTGGTAGTGTGCCCGGTATGCGGGACCCCTCACCACCGGGCGTGCTACATGGCAGCAGGTCACTGCGGCGTGGAGGAGTTCCACGCACAGGGCTTTGAGTGGAAAGGCTATCTCCCCGGAGAAGAACCCCTGGCCGAGCCGCAGAAGGCTCCGCAGGAAAGCACCGAGGAGATACATGACAGCACCGGGGAATTCAGCGAGGAGCACAGCGCAGACTACCCCGAGGGGCAGCCGATAGATTTAGAACAGTTCCTGGAGCAGTTCCAGCGCCAGACCACGGACGACACCCGGGGCGCTGACGGCGTCAGCAGCAAGGAGCTCTCCACGTTCGTCGGACGCTCTGTAATGCATTATTCCCAGGCGTTTGCGGCGTTCCGTGCGCCCGCCATGCCCGGCAGGGGCAGACGAAAGGTCTTTATAAACGTATGGACCGGGCTTTTCGCACCCATGCACCAGTTCTACCGCAAGATGGACCTGCTGGGTATCATCGTAATGCTGATCACCCTGCTGAATTATGCTCCGCTGCTTCTCAATCAGCTCGGCATAGGCACGATCAGCCAGCTCAGCAACCTGCAGACCGCCACCCAGATGGCGGCTTTCGGAGTAAAGATACTGCTGTGCATTTTCGGCGACTACCTCTATTACCGCTTCGCTGTGAAGCGCATTCGCAAGATACGTGCGAAGTACGATGACGGCAGGGCTGAGGGTTACTATGAGGCTCTCGCTGAAAAGGGAACTCCCTCCTGGCTGCGTGCGATCATCGCCATGCTTGCAATGACCCTTGCAGTTGCGTGGACGTTCATGCAGTTCGGCATAGACCTGACCGGCGGCACAGTCTGACAATTCCCCCAGGGGACAATATATACAAAAGAAAAGGAAAAAAGAAAATGAAACTGATAATCCAGATACCCTGCTACAACGAAGCTGAGACCCTTGACGTAACTATCCACGACCTCCCCCGCCACATCGACGGCATAGACGAGATAGAGTACCTTATTATAAATGACGGTTCCACCGACCGCACCGTTGAGCGTGCAAAGGAGCTCGGCGTGCACCATATCGTAAGCTTTGTGCATAACCGTGGACTTGCAAAGGGCTTCATGGCGGGAATTGACGCCTGCCTGCGCCTGGGCGCTGACATAATCGTCAACACAGACGCCGATAACCAGTACTCCGGCAGCGACATCGAAAAGCTGGTGCGCCCGCTGCTCGAAGGCAGGGCGACCATGGTCATAGGCAACCGCCGCACCGACTCCATCGAGCATTTCTCTCCGCTGAAGAAGAAGCTCCAGAAGCTCGGAAGCAGCGTTGTAAGAAAGGCGAGCGGCACCGACGTCGTGGACACCACCAGCGGCTTCCGTTCCTACACAAGAGAAGCAGCGCTGCGGCTGAACGTCCTCTCGGACTACACCTACACCCTTGAAACCATAATCACCGCCGGCGCTGACCGCACAAAGATCATGTCGGTGGATATCAACACCAACCCGGAGCTCCGCAAGAGCCGCCTGTTCAAGTCCATGTGGGGCTACATCAAGCGCTCCAGCGGCACCATTATCCGCAACTACGTCATGAGAAAGCCGCTCAAGACTTTCCTGGTTATGGCGGGAGTGTTCATTCTGGCGGCGCTGGTACTGGCTGTGCGGTTCATCGTGTACGCCTGCCTCGGCGAGGGCGGAGGCCACATACAGTCCCTGGTGCTGATGGCTGTCCTGGCTATCGTGGGCTTCCAGATAGGCATTTTCGGCCTGGTGGCGGACGCCATCTCCGGCTGCCGCAAGGTCATGGACGAGACCCTGTTCCATGTAAAGCGCATTGAATACAACAACACCAACACCAACTATTCCAACTACAACCTTTGCAGCTACACCAAAGAGGAGATACAGAAGTGATACAGGCTCTGAAGCGCTTCTACACCAGCTTCGGCGACCGGGGCGTGATGTTCGTGATGTTCGCTTTCAGCGTGGTCATGCACTCGCTGCTGGCAATGAATATGGAGCTCCCCGCAGTCAATCCTGATGAATTCGGCGTTGCCAGCGTTTCCGCATTCTATTCCGGAAAAGACTGGTCGCTGCTGATGGAGAAGGTTTCCTACTATTACGGCTACGTCCAGGCGCTGTTCTATGCGCCGCTGTTCCTGCTGTTCAAGAACCCCTACGCCCTCTACAAGGCGTGCCTGGTGATGAACGGCGTACTTATCAGCTTTGTTCCGCTCATTGCCTACTATGTTGCGGGCAGGGTCGGCGTGAAGAAGGTCTGGCAGAAACTGGTGGGAGCTGTCTGCGCAGGCGGCTATATAACCTACATCGCCCACTCCAAGTTCATATGGAACGAAACGATATGCAGCCTGCTCCCATGGGTGCTGCTGCTGGTCATGTTCCTTGCGGTGGACTGCAAGAAAGCCGGGACACGCTGCCTGTGGTCAGCTGTGGCGGGTCTGCTTTGCGCCGTGTGCTACGCTGCGCATTCAAGGCTGCTCGCAGTGGTCATTGCATTCGTGCTGACGCTGATTATCGTCCGCATTTTCATGAAACGCATGATACTCGTGCTGCCGGTGTTCTTCCCGGTGATGGCTCTTTCGTTCGTGGGGGAGCATTTCACGAAGAAGCTCATTCAGCAGCTCGTCTGGCTCGGGAATGCCTCCGGAAACACCATGGAGAGCGAGTCCGGGCGTGTGATGGGACTGTTTGAACAGGGCGGCGCCGACCGGTTCTGCTCGGCACTGTTCGGGCATATATACACCTTTATGACCTCCACCGCAGGAATAGGCGCCATGGCTGTGGCGCTGTTCTTCCTGATGGTGTTCACCTATATCTCCGAATGGCACTACGGCAGGAAAAAGGACAAGATAGACGGCGTGGAGGTAGTCACCGCTGCGCAGCACAGATACTCCCCCCGCATGATGCTTCTGGGGATTTACGCAGCCCTCACCGTGGGAGGCTCCATGGCGCTTTCGGTGCTGTTCAAGTTCAATTCCGGGCAGGTCGGGGACATAAAGGACCTTACCATGTTCGGGCGCTATACCGACAATGTTGCGCCGCTGGCAGTGTTCCTGTTCGTGATGTTCCTGTTCAGGTACGGCGTGACGATAAAGCAGACCGCCTGGGCTGCGGCTGTGTACGCTTACGTCTGCGTGAGCTTCTTCACCATCTCCTACCCGCAGGTGGAAGCCGCAAAGGGCTACCGTGAGTCACCCATGCTGGGACTTATGCCCTGGCGTATAGGCGAGGACTACACAAAGAGTTTCACTGCCCAGAGCTTTGTTATAATGACCGCCGTGTCGTTCTCGGTGCTGGCGCTCATAGCGGTGTTCGCAGCCTGCTCCAGGAAAGGCGCCAAGGGCTTCATATCCATGGTGATGTGCGGGCTGATGGTCTACACCACACTCTTTGCGGGACTTGTCTACCTGCCGGACCGTGCGGAGGAGAACCTCATAAAGACGGCGCCTGCACGCCAGGTATCCACGCTGCTTTACAACGAGAGCGCTTCGCCGCTGATAGTGTGCTTCAAGCTGAAGTCACGCAATTCGGGACTTATACAGTTCCTGAACCCCCGCACACATGTGACGATGATCCGCAGGGACAAGAATATCCCTGAAAACTGCATAATAGTTGCCGATGAAGAGACCCTGCTCCCGCTGGAGCCCGGCACCTACGATTACATCGGCACCGAGGGCGGGCTTTCAGTCTACGCCTACGGGGAGACCGCACGTGACTATATGAAATACAAGCAGTCCGCAGACATCACAGGTCTTTCGGGCACCGGGGAGCCCCTGGTCCCGCCTGACGTGATATCGGACTGAGCAACGAACGGAGGTCAGTGATTTGATCAACGAAGATATCAACCAGTCCCTGTCAGAAGAGCCGGAGGGCAGCGTTGAAGTACAGACGGAGATACATGCGGTGGAGCTCCCTGCGGAGCCTGCCGCTGAGAAGCCCGTAAGCGTGCCGAAAAAGCCCAGCGTGTTCCTGAACGACTGGTTCCTCATGCTGGTGCTGTATGTCATGACGCTGCTGATACACGTTCTCATGACCCAGGTCACGACCATGTTCAACCTCACCCCGGACGAGTACGCCGTTACCGGCGTTGCTGCCTGGGTGAACGGCTACGACTGGTCCGCCACGGTATCCGCCGGCGGCTATTACGGCTACTTCCAGAGCCTGTTCTATATCCCGGTGTTCAGGCTGGTGAGCGACCCTATGACCCAGTATCGTGTGATGATACTGATAAACGGCTTCATCATGAGCTTTGCGCCGGTCATCGTGTACTTCCTGTCCCGCAAATGGTTCGGGGTGCGGAAGCTGTCCAGCGTGTTCATAGCGATAATATGCGGCATTTACCCGAGTTACCTGCTGCTCACAAAATACACCTGGAACGAAACGATGTGCTGCATCCTGCCCTGGGTGTTCGCCCTTGTCATGTACCTTTCGCTGAAGAGCCACAAGGACACCTCCCACAGCATAAAGGCGGTATTCATGCAGCAGCTCTGGGCGGTGCTGGCGGGCTTTATCCTCATTGCCGCATACGCTTCCCATGGAAGAATGCTGGCGCTCACCGCTGCGGGCATCGTTCTGGAACTGGTCGTGCTTATCGGCATGCGCAGACGGCTGTTCTCCCTGGTGGGATTTTTCAGCAGCACTGCGGTGTTCTTTGTGATGGACAAGTTCCTGAAGAAGATGATACAGGCTGACCTGTGGCTCTCCGAAAGCCGCACAAAGGCCTCCGTCAACACAATAGAGAACATGTTCGGGCGTATCTCCAACATAGACTCCGAGAAGCTCAGCCATTTCCCGCAGACGCTGTTCGGACATTTCTTCTACTTCCTGAGCTCTACCTGGGGCTTCGGTGCGATATGCATAGCTCTGATATTCTCCGGCATAGTAATGTACCACGTCACCGCAAGGCGTGCGAAGAAGTCCGGCGCAGAGCTCACCGGCAGGGTACAGACCTACGTAAGCTCCAGCCTTGCCATATTCTGCTGGTTCGCACTGCTGTGCATGGGGGCTATATTCGTGGTCAGCGTCATGTTCAAGGCGACTTCCACCGTTTACGCCACCCGTGCAGACACCGCTATTTTCGGGCGGTACATCGAAACGTTCTTCCCGATAGCCATATTCCCGGCGCTGGTGATGATCTACCGGAAGCGATTCACGGCGGGACACTGCCTTGCTGCGCTGCTGACCGGGGCTTTCATCTGCGTCATGACCGAGCTGTTCACCACCTCAGCGGTCATCGGTGACGGCACGACTGCCAAGTCCATTGTCGGCGCCATGATACTGGGCATAGGTCCGCTGCGTATCGGCGAGGGACTCAAGGACCCGTTCACGGATACTACGTTCATCAAGATAATAGCCATTGTAATGGTCCTGCTTCTGGTGGTGCTGATATTCCGCCTGATAAAGAAGCACGGCGAGTCCATGTTCAATTTCGTTGCGATACCGCTGATGGCGCTGCTGATGTACTCCACCCTCTACGGGTTCGACAACTACACCATCGTGCAGGGAAAGAACGCTTCCTACGGTGCAAAGTACGTCACCGAGGCGCTCTCCATGATAGAGGACTGCCCCTACAACGACGTGCTGTGCTTCTCCATGAAGGGCGAGCGCTACGCAAAGGCTCAGTTCCTGTACCCGGATATGAAGATACGCCTTGCCTCCAGCAAGGAGAAGCTCCAGCAGCTTGAAAAGCGGCCGGACTTCATCATCTCCGGCAGGGAGAACAACCTGAACATGTGGCTGGAGGACATCTACCTGGTAGGGGACATCAACAACAACGTACAGCTCTACGCATGCTCTCCCGAGGCAATAAAGTGGTCCCGGGAGGAGGGTCTGGAGCTCACGGGCTCTGGAGCGATGACCTATACCGGCGGAAATATCCCCGGCACGAATTCCGTGGTGCGCAGCGGCGAAACGGCTTCCCTGCCCGAGGGCTCTGCGGTCTACACGAACTATTTCACCGTCTGGAGCAAGGGAACCTATTCCGTTACCATAACCGGCAGCGGGCTAGAGGGTCTGGAGCCGTCGTTCACCTGCAACAAAAAGGCGGACTCACTCTCCTATGTTATCACGGAGCGCACGGACGACCGCCTGACGGTACAGTTCAAGGCGGATGCCAAGCTGGAGAACGTCCAGCTCAAATTCACCGGCAAGAACAGCGGCGCAGCAGTCACCCTGGACAGCCTGCGGGTGGAGATGGCGACCTACACCGTCAAGACCTACTCCGGCGACAGCCTTACCCTCACCGGGGACGCATACTTCGAGGGCACCGCACCGGTGCTCCGGGAGGGCGGCAGGGTGACATCGCCCAGGCTCATAATCAACGACCCCGGGGACATGGCGTTCCGCATAAAGGGCAGCGGCGTTGAGAAGCTGACCATCTCCCTTGCGCTTGACGGCAGGGAGCTCGGATACACCGTAAGCCCCGACGATACAGGGCTGCTGATAGAATACACCCTTGAACAGCCCACCGAGAGCCTGATACTCCGCCTGACCAACCCGGACACCGCCGAGGTAATAGTTTACGGTATAGACTTTGTACGCCGCAGTGCGCAGACCATAGCCACCCTGCCGGGAGTTGCGGGCGTGAGCACCGTTATAATTTCATAACATGCCGGTAATACGTAAGACAAAGCCCATGCAGCCCGCACGCACGCTGTGCATAGGGTTCCTGGCTATAATAATCATAGGGGCGCTGCTGCTGTGGCTGCCGTTCTCTTCCAGATCCGGCGGGACGCCGTTTTTCGACTGCCTGTTCACCGCTGTTTCAGCCACCTGCGTTACCGGGCTGATAGTCGCCGACACCTTCACCAACTGGACGATATTCGGGCAGGTGGTGATAATGCTGCTGATACAGATAGGCGGTCTGGGGTTCGTGACGATAATCACGTTCTTCAACGTTGCCGCCGGCAGGAAACTTGGCTTCCGGACCCTGGCGAACGCTTCTGACGGCCTGACCGAAAGCACGTTCCAGGGCGGACGGCGCATCTTCATCAGCATCATGAAATATTCCATGATATTCGAGGGCGCAGGCGCCGTGCTGCTGAGCCTTGCATTCTGCCGGGAATACGGCGGCTACGGCGTTTTCATGGGAGTGTTCACCAGCGTCACGGCGTTCTGCAACGCAGGGTTCGACCTGTGCGGTATCGGCGGGGCGTACTCCAGCCTTACCCGCTACGCCTCCGACCCTCTGGTGATAATGACCATCGCACTGCTGATAATCCTCGGCGGGCTCGGCTTCATCGTCTGGGAGAACTTCCTGAACATACGCAGGGTGAAGAAGCTCAGCCTGCATACCAGGGCGGTGCTGATAGGCTCCGGGGCGCTGATAGTGTTCAGCACGCTGTTCTACCTCTTTGCGGAGTGGGATAATCCCGCCACTCTCGGTCCGATGGATTTCGGCGGGAAGCTGATGAATGCGTTCTTCTCCGGCGTGACCTGCCGCACTGCGGGGTACAACTCCATATCGGTCAGTGATATGTCGGACTTCTCAAAGCTGGGGAGCTGCATATTCATGTTCATAGGCGCTTCTCCTGCCTCCACCGGCGGCGGTATCAAGACCACCACCGTACTTGTGCTTATCATGACTGTTGTGTCATATCTCCGCAGCAAGAACGATGTGGAGCTCCTCGGTCACAAGATCGACAAGCTGGCGGTCTACCGCACGCTGACGGTCACGCTGCTGTCGCTGATGGCGGTGATACTGTGCTTCTCGGTGCTGTATTTCACGCTCCCGGAGGACGTGAGCGGCGTTGACTGCCTGTTTGAAGCGGTGTCCGCATTCTCCACTGCGGGGCTCTCCGCCGGTCCCACCGCCGTGGCGGGAACTCCCGGCAGGATACTGCTGATGATAACCATGTACATCGGCAGAGTTGGCCCGGTATCCCTTGTCCTGTCAATGATGATGAACGCAAGGCGAAAGAACATCGTGCTCCCGGAGGGGCAGATAATCGTAGGCTGACGCCTGGAAAAACACAATATTATCCGAAAGGAATTAGCTATATGGAAACCGAAACCTTCTCCCTCGGACCGCTGACGATGTACGTGTCCGACGATCACCGCTTCGGCACGGACGCATTCCTGCTCGCATACTACGCCGGGGTAAAGCCTGACAGCGTTGTGTGCGACCTCTGCACCGGCTGCGGCATAATCCCGCTGATATTCTGCAAGAACATCAAGCCCCACCTTATCTACGCCGTGGATATCCAGGAGGAGGCTATCGGGCTGCTGAAGATGTCCGTGCAGACCAACCACCTGGAGAACACGCTCCAGCCGGTCCTTGCTGACCTGAGGGAGCTCGACCAGTCCCAGATAGGGTTTGAAACGATGGATATCGTCACCGCAAATCCCCCCTACATGACCAGCGGCTCCGGCTTTGAGAAGCTCGCAAGGCCCCAGGCGATCGCCCGCCATGAGCTGATGTGCACCGTTGACGACGTCTGCCGTGCAGCGGGAAAGCTGCTGAAATACGGCGGCCTGCTCAAAATGTGCCACCGTCCTGAGCGCCTGTCAGACGTGCTGAATTCCATGCGTGCCAACAAGATAGAGCCGAAGAGCATCACCTTTGTGTTCAACAGCGTTCTTGACAAGCCCTGGCTGTTCCTGGTGACCGGAAAGAAGGGCGCACATTCCGGCATGATAGTAGAAAAGCCGATGATACTGCGCAACGATGACAAGTCCTACACCGAGGAGTACACAAGACTTTATGACTGAACAAGGAAAACTCTACGTAGTCGGCACCCCGATAGGCAACCTCTCGGACTTCTCCCCCCGGGGGATAGAAACGCTTGAAAGCGTGGACTACATCGCCGCAGAGGACACCCGGGTAACGCTCCGGCTGCTGACGCACTTCGGCATAAAGAAGCCTCTGCTGAGCTACTACAAGCCACACGAGGCAGAAAAGAGCGCCAGGATACTCGAGCTGCTGCACGATGGAAACTCCGTTGCGCTGGTGAGCGATGCAGGCATGCCCTGTATCTCCGACCCCGGCGTGTACCTGGTGCAGAGGTGCTATGAACAGGGAATTCCCGTGGAGAGCGTCCCCTGCTGCAACGCTGCGATAGCGGCGGTGGCGATAAGCGGCATTGATACGTCCCGCTTCGCATTCGAGGGGTTCCTGCCGGTGGACAGAAAGGAGCGCCGCCGCCGTCTGGAAGAAACGGCGAAGCTCCCCCACACGCTGATATACTATGAAGCTCCGCACAAGCTGCGGCAGACCCTTTCGGACCTTGCCGAAGCCCTCGGCGGGGACCGCAGCGCAGCCCTCTGCCGGGAGCTCACAAAGCTGCACGAGGAGGTCCTGCGGGGGACCCTCACGGAGCTCAGCGCCATGTATGACGCCGCCGAGCCCCGGGGAGAATACGTGATAGTTATAGAGGGCGCCGCCCCTCAGCAGCAGGAAGCCATGACCATTGAGCAGGCAGCGGAACTCGCAAGGAGCTACGCCAGTGGCGGCATGAAGCTCTCAGAAGCCTGCAAGACCGCAGCCCAGGCAGCCGGAGTATCCCGCAAGGAGCTCTACAGGCTGCTTTCCGAAGAATAAACATCACACTGAAAGGAAGAAAACCATGAGCATTATCAAGCAAAGAGTAGAAAAGAAGATCGGTCCCACCGCCAAGGTAGTTATCCCGATAATCAGCGCCGTTGTGGTAGTTGCAGGCGCCGTTGCGTACATCTGCCTCAAGCTCGCAGACGAAATGCGCTACAACGAGAAGTGGAAGGACTACGACGAATGCGGCTTACACTGAGCAGCAGCTGCGCAGATATTGAAAAGTTCCTGGGACAGTATTCTCACTTCGGGGCACCGGTGAAGGATCTGTCCCGGTTTTCTGCGCTTATGCACAAACTCGGCGACCCGCAGGACAAGCTGCGATATGTCCACATCGTGGGGACTAACGGCAAGGGTTCCGTGGCGGAATTCTGCACCTCGGCACTGGCGGCTGCGGGGTACGTCACGGGACGTTTCACCTCGCCGTATGTGAACAGCGTGTGCGAGCGTATCGCCGTTGCCTACCCGGACGGGATATACGAAATAAGCTCCGCCGACTTCTCCCGCCTGCTGAACACTGTCGCTGACGCCGCAGAATGCTTTCCGGAGCTGGAGTTCTCGCAGTTTGAGATATTCAACGCCGCCGCATTCCTATACTATGTGGAGAAGCGCACGGACTACGTGATGCTGGAAGCGGGCATAGGCGGCACGCTGGACTCCACCAACGTCATACCCGGACCGGAATGCGCCGTTTTCACCTCGATAGGTCTTGACCACATGAAGATACTCGGGGACACTGTGGAGAAGATAGCACAGTCCAAATGCGGCATCATAAAGGGCGGGGAGGTCGTTGCCGCCGCCGGGATCCCGGAGCCTGCGATGGAGGTCATACGCAGGCAGTGTGAAAGGACCGGCGCACATCTCACCGTCCCGGACGAAACGCTGATAACGCTCCACGGGACTCCCGGGCTGGAGGGAAGCAGTTTCCGTTATAAGGGTCAGGAGTACACACTGAGAATGGGCGGCGGCTTCCAGGTACGCAATGCCGTGACCGCCGTGGAGGTCCTGCTGGGTATGGGAGTTTCCCCTGCAAACATCGCAAAGGGACTTGCCCGGGCGCAGATTCCTGCACGTATGGAGTTCTTCCGCCCGGCGGGCCCTGACGGACTCTCTGTCCTTCTGGACGGCGGGCACAACCCTCAGGCAGCGGACGCCGTGCGGGACGCATTGAGATCCTGCGGTATCTCCCCCCTGACCGGGGTAATAGGCATGATGAACACCAAGGATTACCCGGCGTTTCTGCGTGAGCTGGTGCCATGCTTTGACAGCGTGATCTTCGTTGATGGCTTCTCTGAAAGCAGCGTCCCGGCTGAGGAGCTCCGCAGCGCCGCCGGGGTGGACGGCTCTGTTTTCCACGACCCGGCGCAGGCTCTGAGGCATGTACGGAGCTCCGTGAAGGGTCTGGCGTACTTCGGCGGGAGCTTCTATTTTGCGGCGGAGATAAGGAAGGCGTTATGAATGCTATGGGCTGTGGGGAATTCTCACGGCCTGTCTGCTGTATTTATATATATCGGAGTATAAACGATATACCGTGAATATTCAGAATAAATCTCTCTTATACGCCTTAAATCTCTTGTAAACGTGGCACTGATAAAAAATGAAATGAAATCAGAGAAAGCGAGCAAAACCGAGAGAAGCGCAGAGAAATCCCGAGAAAACCTGGTATATTTGAAATATATCTGAAAAACCTCTTGACAAAAGAGAAAAAAGCGAGTATAATATCAAATGTTGCATAGCGGCATTATGTGTAGAAATAATGCCGGATACTATAAATAAGGAGGAAACTAATATGTCAACTTATATGCCTAAGGCTGCCGAAGTTGAGCGCAGCTGGTATATTCTCGACGCAGCTGACAAGCCCCTCGGCCGTGTAGCTGCAACAGCCGCTCATCTTCTGAGAGGCAAGCACAAGCCGACATTCGCTCCCCACTGCGACTGCGGCGATCATGTGATCATCATCAACTGCTCCAAGGCAGTCCTCACCGGCAAGAAGCTGGAGAAGAAGGTCTACAGATGGCACACCGGCTGGATCGGCCACCTGAAGGAAGTAAGCTACGACAAGCTGATGAAGGAGAACCCCGAGAAGGCAATGACCATCGCTGTAAACGGCATGCTGCCCAACACCACTCTCGGCAGAAAGGCTCTCACCAGACTGCGCTGCTACGCAGGTGCAGAGCACAACAATGCGGCTCAGAAGCCCGTTGAATACAAAATATAAGGAGGGCCTGAACAATGTACGATTCTAAGCCTTATTACTATGGCACCGGCAGAAGAAAGCACTCTGTCGCAAGAGTTAGAGTTTATCCCGGAAGCGGCACCATCACTGTAAACGGCCGTTCCATTGATGATTATTTCGGTCTGGAGACCCTGAAGCTGATCGTTCGTCAGCCCCTGACCCTCACAGATACCGTTGAGAAGTTCGACATCGTTGCTACCGTTGCAGGCGGCGGCGTTACCGGTCAGGCTGGCGCTATCCGTCACGGCCTTTCCAGAGCTCTTCTCCAGTACTCCGACGAGCTCCGTCCCGTACTCAAGAAGGCTGGCTTCCTCACTCGTGACCCGAGAATGAAGGAGAGAAAGAAGTACGGTCTCAAGGCTGCACGTCGTGCTCCTCAGTTCTCCAAGAGATAATCAAATCCCTCACAAACGGCTTTACGAAGCGGTTTGTGGAACTCGGATTATCAAATTGGTCTTTATCTGGTCTTTATCAGAGAACTTTTTAAATCCTCTCCGATTTTCGGGGAGGATTTTTGTTATTTCAGCTTCAGCGTGATAAGGTCTGCAACTTTCGCTTTGGTGCTTTTAAGGACGTCAGCGTAGATATTCGCTGTAACGCCTATGTCGCAGTGACCAAGGTGTTCCGATACTACCTTTAGATCTACTCCGCTGTTCAGCAGTAATGTTGCGTTGCAGTGCCGTAACTGATGCAGGGTAAGGAACTCAAACTCCGTGCCTTTGAGGAAACGTTTGAATGACGTTCGGAGCGCCGACCTGTCGCGAAAATTCCCGTTTGCGGAAGTGAACACAATTTCCGAGTGAGCGAATTTCCCGCCGAGAGCGCTGATAAGCTGTTCCTGATAGGATTTCTGCTCTCTGAAAATCTTCGCAAGAGCTGCGCTCATTCCGATTGTTCGGATACTGCTTTCGGTTTTCGGGGTGGTGAGCCAGTGTTTTCCACCTACATCGGCAAGGTTGTGATTGACCGAGATAGTCATTTCGTCAAAGTCAATGTCCTCCCACGACAGCGCAAGCATTTCACCACTGCGCAGTCCCGTGAAAAGCAGCACCTTTATCATTCGCTTAACATCAAGGTCGCAGGGCTTTGTTTCAAGAAGCTCCATAAACCTCTTTGCCTGTTCTTCGTCGAGGACGGGCTTTTTCTTTTTGCTCCTGTCCTTTGGAAGAATAACATTTCGACACGGAGTGTCACGGATAAATCCCTGCTCTACGCCCCTGTGAAATATGCTCTGCACAACGACATAAATCTTCCGCACAGTTTCGGGCTTGACTTTGAGGGACTGAGCAAATGTTGTGAGCCTAGGCGTGTTGATGTCCTTGACCCGCAGATTTCCCAGAACAGGTTCAATGTGGTTCTTGTAGGCACTTTTGTAGTTGTAGAGCGTTCCCTCTTTCAGCTCCACTGGGGCGTAGTTTTCAAAGTACCAGTCCGCAAGCTCCGAGAAGCGCATATTTTCGTTGAGCTGTGCATAGCCCTTGCAGTGGCGCTCGAAATCAAGAGCGTATTCCTGTGCAAGTTTTCCGGCTTTCCGTGGCGTTGCTCCTGCCGGAGGGACGAATGTGGTTGATTTGACTATTTGTTTTCCGTTGGCGTCATAGCCTAATGACACCTTAATTCTGAAGGTTTCCCCTCGTTTTGTAATGGTAGCCATATGATACTCTCCTTAAATATCGTAGATTTATGACATACCCTCTGCAATTCTATTTTACGCTTTAAAGTGTGATTTGTCAAGAGGAATATCGTCATCTTTTGTGCTTTGGAGATTTCTCTGTCTTTTGTGCCGCAGCTTCCCGTGACTTCTGCGCCCTTATGAGGTTGTCTATGTAGTTCCCCTCGACAATCTCCTCGTAAGACTTGATAAGTTCATTAATGCGCTTCAAATTCGTTTCTTCCGGCTCGGAATTTTCGCCGTTGGAACGCATTTTGTGTATTGTCCTCTGCAAATCCTGTGCCTTTGCGTAAATGTCATCACGGGAAGTAATGCCGAACTCCCCGATAGTCAGAAGCTGTTCGGAGAGATAGTTTATCCGAGCGTCGTTCTGAAAGCAGTAATACCTGCGTGCATTGCTTTTCTTCGGTTCTAGTCGGAACTGCGTTACAGCGGTCGTGATGTTCAGCACCGTAACGTGAAACCGCTTCTCAACAGGATTTGCGGTCTGCACTTTTTTCTGAACGCAATCGATGAACCGCCCGCTTTCAGCTATGCGCCGTTCGAGGTTTTTGGGCAGATATTCCTCGCCGAGAGTTTTCAGCCGCACAAAGCGCTCCGCAGACGGCGCTTTGACGGAAATATATTTGCCCCGCTTGATTTCGTAACCACGCTCTTTCAGCCTTGCAAGCAAGTCCTCAAAGCTATTTGCAGAATACACCAGCCTGTCAATATCCAGCTTGATATGCTCACGGATAGAGGACGCATTCTCGCTCGGCTTGTAGTGCCGTGAAATTGCCCTTGCTGTTTCCAGAGCGTAATCGGGAATGTAGAGAGTGTTGCTTTCCGCCACAAACGGAATTTTTGCCCGAGCCAGCCCGTCCGCTATGTATTGCAGCTTGTCGGGATTATAAACAATCACTGGGATAAAGGCGGCGTTTGCACGCTTGCTTAAATCGGAAATAGTTTCGTTGCGCTTCATGATTTCTGCACGCAGGAAATCGTTCTGATTGTTAAGCAGAACAGCGTCCTCGGAGGTCAACTCCTTTTCGGATTTCTTTTTAAGCGCGGTGATATGTGCGTTTATTTCGCTGATATTCCTTGCTTCAAGCGCGGTCTTCTTGTAGTCCTCAACCGACAAATGCGGACGGTGAACATTCTTATCCTCCCGCCGCAGACCGTGTTTCAGCAAAATTTTCTCCATTACAGAACGCTCGCTTTCCGACCATGCAGTCCATTCGTTCTCCATTCGGTTCGCCGAGGAAAAGCCTTGCTCACGCAATGCTCCACTCATAGAATTTTTCAGCGGCATTCCACGCTGCCCCTTGTGAGCCACAGGAACGAAATCAATATGCAGGTGCGGTGTGCTCTCGTCAAGGTGCATTACGGCATTAAACACTTTGAGGTTAGGATTGCGTTTCTCAAAGTCAAGCATATACTCATTGAGCATAGATTTCGCCGTATTCCAATTCTCCGAGCCAACTCCGCAGTCGTGTAAATCACCGAACTGAACGACTACCTCATAAAACAATTTGCCCTTGCCGGAATTCTTGACGTGTTCGTAGTAGTCGAGGATTTGGCGGTCAGCGCGTTTCTGCTTTGCGTTGTATTCCGCAAGAGCCGTGCCGAAAATCTGTTCATAAAAATCGTGCAGGTCGATTTTCGCGTAGGTAACGTTGTCGGCGGTTCGTGAAATGTCTACATTATGGGCGGTGATAACTCGGTTGTTATGGTCGAGAAATCCACTATCCACACGAAATGAAACCGACAGCCCTTTTGGATTTTTCTCACTCATACGCTTCATCTCCTTTCTGTTGATTTTTCATTTTTCTTGAAATCACTCGCCGATAATGTTTCGGATTTTCAAGAAAAACTGACGGTTGTTGTCGTTGTTGCTAAACTCAATAGTGATAGTGACAAGCTGTGCTTATCATTATCACATTGAGTTGGGGAAAATCCCCCAAACCCCTCCCGGACACCTTGCCAGTGAAACGGGGAAAATTATAAAACTGTTCAGAATGAACTGCCCGGAGAATTGAGAAAATCTCAAAATTCCGCATATTTTTTCTTTTCAGATTTGAAAGAAAAATTCATTCTGAGCGATCGGGATTTACGTACATATCGTGATTAACCAGAGCCGTGTAGTAGCTGTCCATTGTAATGGGCGCATTATACAGCGCCGTTATAAGATATGCGCGAATGTTCCGAACATCGGAGGTATTATTCCCGAGTGCAGTCAGCACATATTCGATATGCTCATGAGTGAGTTTCAGAAAACGGCTTTTAACCACGTCTGTCGGTACTTCCTCGCCGTTCACGCGGGTAGTGCTTTTTGCCGAACACACCACATCAAGCATTATCTCCAATAACTCGTCCACTCGCACTTTGTCCTCGGAAAAGCAGTCGTACTCGATATTTTCACGGATAATATTGCGGTAATCGCTGCGTTCGTCGGAAGAAAAAAGAATTTGCGAATTTTCCGTCATATCCGTCCCGTCGGATATGATTGATGGATAAGGATTATTCTCTTTTGTTTGATTATTAAGATTATATATAAAGGGATTGTCGATTCCCTGCAATGTACTTTGAACGTTTTCGACAGGGTTGTATGCCGTATTTTCGCAGGGTGCATTGTCAATTTCCGACAGGGTACTATTCAACTTTTCTGCACCTTTTATGAGGTACTTTTCAAGCTGCTCCGTATCATCACTAACACGAAAATGACGGCGGCAGTGCACACCTCCTGTGCGGTAATCAATAAGCCCTGCCTTGACAAGAACTCCGATAGCCTTATTCTGCTGACAGCGGGACAGCGCTGTGCTTTCCTGCATATCCTCGATTGTTGAATAGAACCAGCCCTCGCTGTCAATCATGGAATGTTTCTCATAGTACGCCTGCTTTCCGATAAGAGAATTAAACAGCAGAGCCGCTTTTATCCCCAGAGCATGAGCGAGCAGTCGGTTGGCAGATACTGTGTTGTCTGAATTAAGTAGCTTGATTATCTGTTATATCATAGCTTACCTCCGGTAAAATATGCCATAAGCGCTGCTTTCGGGACAAGTATTTTCCCGCGCTTTCCCTGACCCGTTCTGATGGATGGCAGTTCTTTGCGCAGAACGAGCTGCCTTACGGTGTACTCGTTCAGACCCTTGACCACATCAGTGCATTTCTTGATGGTGAGCATTTCGACCACCTGTTCGGTAGCATGGGAGGGTTCGATTTTCGGCGGTTCGTTGTTGGTCAGCTGTTCAAGTAAGCCTGTCATTGCTGCGATTATTTCTTCTTTCTTTTCGTTTGTCATAAAAGTTATCTCCTTGTGCGATATTGTTCCGAGATTACTTCGGCTGATGGTATTCTATCACAAAGGGTTGACAAATGCAATAGGTCGTGTTATACTTTACGAGGATAGTGTTTTAATAATCGTTGGTTTGCTATTTGGATAATTGGCTTTATAGCGCGGATTGCTGTCACTTTATACATTATCCTTGTAACCGCCAAAAGTAATTTTGAGCAGTGCAAAAGCTGCATTGTAATGCGGCATTGAAAGCTTAAAATCTTTGAAGTTCAACCGCCGTTCGGCTGAATACGCATACTTTATCCTTGTATTAAGAAAAATTTATTGAGGTCGATGTATAATTATGGAAAAGAAATGCGAAATAAATTGCGATTATGAGGTAGTTTTACTTCTGTCGGACAATTCCGAAACGCTGATCGGCGGCTCGGAGAAAACCATCAACAAGGCACTGAAGAACACGTACGAACCGAATCTTGCCGTCAAAGAGTTGGATATTTTCTTCCGTGAGCAGTCCCTCGGAACATTCGCACTTGATTTATGCAGCTCGTTTCCTGAAACCGAGAAGATACAGGAGCAGGTGGACAGGCTCTACGCAAACCTCAAAGACGAGAACACCAACAAGAGCCGCGTTGCCGAAACGCTGAACACTCTTGACTACATATTTAAGGTAGACAAGAGCACGTCCGTCCGCCTGCTCGCAAGGATCGTTCTTAAAATGTATAGGGCTGTGACCGACTTGTATATGAACGCCCGCTTCGGTCTGGGAATGAAACAGGCGGACAGGGCAGAGCTTGGCGAACAGTTCCGCAAAGATGTGGAAGCTATGATTTCCAATACATTCACCACGCTGAAAAAGAAAAAATCTCCGCAGAACACGGAGATTTTAAGTGTTATTCTGTTTGACTGTGGAGATGTCGCGAAGCTCCTTACTGAGTATTCGCGCTTTCTCGAAAGCCGTAAGATATTCTGCATTGAGTGCAGACTCTGCGGCAGCTATTTCCTTGCGAAATCACGGAACACGCTATACTGCGAGGAGTGCAAGCGGCTCCGCAAGAAGAACAGCAAGGCGGTCTACCGCGAGAAATGCTCCGAGGGAGTTTTTAACCTGCGGCAGAGGGTCAAGTACGGATTTGAGAATTTCATGCACAAGAAAAAAGGCTGGGACAGGCTATCCGAGGCTGAAAAAGCACAGTACAGGGCGCTGCATGATGAGTTTATCCGCATCTCTGCGTATATGCTTCGGGAGTTTGAAAAATACGGCGGGGAGAAGTTAGAAAAAGAGATTACCGAGTACCTAAAAAGTGCTGATAGTAAGAGAGCGACATTGGAGGGGAGAGCAAGACTAGCTGATGGGTTGTGAATCTATTATGGAATTAGTAGGTTTGCAATTTAATTTGAATTAAATCTTCTCCTGTTTCATTGTTAACAGCAATAGAAAAATCGTCATTTAGTGTAACAGAATAATCAAAGCCTATTTCTTTCTCTTCAATCATTCCATTGCTCGCATCAATATCTTCTGCGGTTCCGGTTTGTAGTTTTAAGTTTGTAAGGAACCAGCCAGTCAATTTTATTTTTCCGCTTTCAATCTTCCATGTTTTCAAAGACATCTTAGGAAAATCTAATAACTCAACCGAATCGGCCAAAGGGGAAAAAATAATATCCTGATGCTTTTCTGCAAAATCAAATACGGCATTTTCCGGTGTTTTAACAAAATCCTCAATCTTTACAATGTAAGATATGCAAATATCTGTAATCTGTTTCAACACTAGATAGGCCGACTTGAAAGTGGTTTGCCAATCTTCATCTAATGGGCTTATAATCTCATGGAATAATGCATTTCTGAGTGAATATACATAATTGGCAAACCATTCCACACCTTTTGTAGCAATCAGCTGAGAATAATACCCTTCATTTGTTGAAAAAATATTATTGGGTTCAATAATGTCAAACCCATTGAATGGAACCTGATATACAACTGCATACATATTGGGATCATCCAAGACACCCACTTTGTGTGGATATTTGTAATTATATTCAAACTTGATTCTCAATCCAGAAAGGAACCGTGAGCAACCTCCGGATATTTTTGATTTAACGGTTTGATTATACCCTTTCGTAGGGAGAATATCATCTACAAAATGCCTTAGTTTCTTAACAACCTCGCTTAAAATGCCATCATAAAGATCACGCATAAATAGCGTTGCGTTGATAGTCTGGTTTTGACGCTTATGCTTAACAACCGTTGTTTCAATAATAGGACGAAGATCAATTTCCCTTTTTATGTTTTCATTGTAATTGGTTGTTTTAAACTTGCCAGAAATTCCAAGATACAGTTTTAGACAATATCTATCTTCGATACGCATGCTTGCTTGAAATCGTTCTTTAACTCTCCCATCTGTATCTTTTTGAATAGATGTGTCTTCATAATTAAATGATTCATTGATTCTGAAAAAAGTCTGAAAGAAGTATTGTGGAAATTCATCAATCACTTTACGCATACCTATGGGATACAGATTAAACAAATCTTTTGCCACCGAATCAACAGATAATTGCTTTTGGACAATTGGCATAATGCCTTCTTTGAAAGCATTTAAAAACGGTTTGTCGCCACGAGGCAATCCATCAGTTGTAAACACCTCAACCTCCGGATTTAATTTGCGTAAGACCGCAATGTAGGTAAACCATGTTTTTATAAACAAAGTTACGAAGTCGGCTTCGGTTATGGCTTTCCATTGTTCGTGTTTTTCATCAACACGCATTATTCATTCACCTTGCCTTTCAACCATTCAAGAGCAATCTCTTCACCTTGTTCGATTGCCATTTCAACGGCTTGTTTAGCATATTCAAGAAGTTGCTTGGATTTTTGGCGAAGAGCAAAAGACTCTTGTATTATATCAGCGATCTTTTGCTGAGTCCCCATATCAAGAATGGGTATTATTACATTCTCAATTTCAGATGGTTTCCAGTGCTGGATAATTGCACCGCTTGCATCACGCTCCGCTTGTAACCGGACGACTGGTGAGTTTAATACTAAAGTTAAATAATCAGGAAGCACCTCTGCCGTATTTCGCACAGTTAAGTGAAGCAATGCTCCAGATGTAATGATCTGCATATCATCTGGTATTTTATATGCTATTCCAACACTTCCGTCTTTCGAAAAGATAATGGTATCTTTTTTGGGGAACAACTGTTGAGGATCAGATACAATATTGGCGTTCAATTTAATATCTGGAATGGATATTTCAAATTTACTTACATCACTGACACGAACAAACGGTATTCCTTCATCTACATAGGCTTCGCTACCAGGCTCAATGGACTTCATTATATCAACAATTCCGTTGATTCCTCCTAGCTTTTTTGTTTTAAATTTAGATAAAACATCAAATAGCGTGTCATACTTTTGCTGATAGTATTCCGCGTCAAGACGACCAGTCAATTTATAAGAATTCAAATAATTCTTTTCTGAAATTGTCTTGTTTAAGACCCGTAAGCTATTAATTTGAAGCCGTTCTTGAAGCAAATAAGACGCTTGTTCGTATGTTTTTACTGAATTTATTCGACAACTATATGCAAGATTAACTACAGTACGAATCACGCTGTTAAAACCATTTTCAAAACAGGGAATAACCAATTGATCCATATCCTCGAGTATCAAACCCTTTTGAATTGCACCACGGGTATATCGTTTTATCTGTGACTGCCCGTATTTGCTACTAAGCAATACAGCAAGTATAGCTGCCATATTTTCTTTCTTGGGACGAAGAATTGCTAATTTGCAACTACAAGTTGCATCCCTACTTGAATAAACGAGCGAAACGGCACCAATTGTGCCAACTATTGAAAGCAAAACATCGTTTTTCCTAAGATGTGAGCGGCGCATAATTGGCAAATCAAAAGTACACTGATCAATACAAATCGGGGTACTGTCTTCAATGAAAAAAGAACCAGCGTCTTGTCCCCTATAATAAGGAACTCCCTCAGCAAGAAATCTATCACTTATACTTGCGTGGTTACCATCAGAAATAGTAACATATTCAGTTAACGGCATATGCTTCATATGACTCACAGTATTAGTTATTGTTAAAGCTGCCTTTGAGTAGAATTCCGAATCAAAACGCAACGTACGCTCAAGTTTGGATTTTTGAATTTCACTACATTCCAGCCCATCCATTAATGCCTTATACTTGGATTCGATAAAGGGTTCAACAGATGGGCTCATTGGAAAAAACTTAATCCTTCCTTCTTAGCAAATTCAATGAATGCTTCTGCAATTCCGTCCTGTGTCATACCATCGTGGTTATAAAGGTCGTGATCAACGATAAAATGCTTGTGACTGTCAAGCATAATTTCTCCATTTGCATCATGGACATAGATTTTTTCACCTGAATTATCTTTGCTCGGCTTCTGCATAGTAGCAAAGAAAATAGGATAATCCTCTTTTTTAGGGCATAACTCATCGTCCCACTTCTGAACAAACAGAACTGAGGTTTTTGTTCCAGTGTGAGGTTTAAAAACATTCCCGTGTAAGCCAACAACAGCGAGAATACGGCAACGTTCGGCTATAAATTCACGGATATATTTATCACTTGAATTGTTGAATCTGCCCTGAGGAAGGACAATTGCCATTCTTCCGCCAGGTTTAAGGAAATTCAGATTTCTCTCAATGAAAAGGATATCACGACCTACGGCTTTTTGCCATTTGCCCTTTTCGTTTTTGGCAAGTTCATAATGAGATAGAATTGTTTGCTCTTTAATATCTCCAGCAAAGGGTGGGTTCGCCATCACAAGGTCAAATTGAAATTTACTGAAATCGCTGCTTCCTTTCGGCTGAAGCTTTCTTAGCTTTTTGAATCCTTCGTTGTAGGTGTCGTTCCAGTCTTCCTGTTTGGTTACTTCACTCCATCTGGAATAATCAAGAGTATTTAAATGAAGCACATTCGTTTGACCATCACCAGCAATAAGATTCAGCGTGCGGGCAACACGAACTGTCTTTTCGTCAAAGTCGATAGCGAAGACATTGTTACGAACAAAATCACGTTCTTCTTCCGTCCTTTCAGAGGCCGTGAAATCTTCTCCAGGCTCAAGCCCCTTGGCTCTTCGAATATCTTTCCAAACTTTAAAAATGCTATGAACGGTAAAACCAGAACTACCACAAGCAGTATCAATGATTTTATCCTTCTCGGTAGGATTCATCATTTTAACGCACATATCAATTACATATCTTGGGGTAAAGTATTGACCTTTCTCGCCCTTCTGTGCTTTGCTCATCAGGTATTCAAATGCATCGTCAACAACATCTAGGTTATTGTTGAAAAGTTTGATATCCTGCAAAGTGGAAACGCAGACAGCAAGATGAGAAGGAGAAAGCAGTATTTTGCTTTCATCCTGGAAGACACCTTCCCATTTCCTTTTTGCATCATCGAACAGACCTTGAATCTTCGCCTTTAACTCAAAGTCTGTATCTCCGCTGTTGCGGAATTTTAAATATGCAGTTTTATCATTTGCGCAAATAAGCTCATCATAGAGTTTTGCGAAAATAAGTTTAAATATCTCCTCAAAAGAGTCTACACCAGCACTTGCAAGCACTTCGTCTTCCATCTCTTTAATAAGATTCCTAAGTGAGCGCTTTTCTTTACTAATTTTATCTCTAGCTCTAAGATCGTCATAAGTGAATTTCTCGCAGAGAATGTCTGAAATTTTTTGGCTCGCAAGAGGAATATCACTAATCATTTCAAAAATGTTAGGATCCTTACGGTTGTAGCAAGACACCTGCTCACCGTTTGTCCAAACGCCGATAGGCGCACCAGTAGCATTGCAGTAGGATTTAAGCTGTTCTTTTCCATCGGTTAGTTTGGGCTTCTTTAGTTCTACAATGATATACGGAACCATCGGACGATCTTTATCAGAAATAACAATGTCAGCTCTCTTAACTTCACGCCCAAAATGAATTGGTGCCTCGAGTTCAATACGATCAGTAGGGTATCCGTATTCGTTAATCAGTTTATAGAGATACAACTGACGGACGGCTTCTTCAGGTGTAAGTCTTATTTCCTTGCCACGAATCAGGCATTTTATATAAGGGACATTTTTCTCTTTAATATTCTTTGTGAATATCGAATCTTCAATTGCTTTGCGACCTTCGTCTGAAAATAGGGTATCATCATAGTTTGTATTTTTAAAAAGTTCATTAAGAATCATTATATCTCTGCCCCTCCATCAACAAGTTTTTTATATCGCTCGTATGAAATGATTACATTTTGTGGTTTGTTTTGTTTTTGCACGATTAAAACCATATCTTTATCTACAACCTCTTTAAAGATTTTAGAGGCTTGCCCTTTCAAAAACGGAGTAACCGATACATAATCAGGCAAAACTCTTTTTTCTTTTGACAAATTTCATCCCTCCTCACAAGGATATATATTTAATTATAACATATTTCATTACTTTTGTCAATATATATTATATTATAAAAGTAATTACATAAATAATGATTTAAGTCTATATTTCTGTGCGGAGATATAACTTGTTTCTTGCAGAGTACGACAATGTCTTGATTTTTTGTATTATACACCTTACTATCAAGAATAGTTAATAAGACCACATAAACGGCTCTATACAAACATGGCTCATAAAATATAGTCTTCTGCAAGGTTGATTATCACCTTACCATTTTTTCTGCCTTGTTCACAAACTGTACAGTGCCGCCCCAATCGTGTTTAATATAGTACACAACGGTGTTGCACTCGTTCACCATATAATTGTTGCCGAACGATATTGCATAGTGCTTCGGGACGCTCTCAATACCTTCAGGAACAAGCGTGGGCAGCGCGTACCATTCATCAATCCTCTCAACAGGAATATACGAGAGAACTATATGACAGGTTATATGCTGGTATTCTTGCAAAGCCTGTAGAGAGCCTGTTCTCATATGTGTGGAACAGTTATCTTACGTTCTGAATTGCAGCACCACCTGCTCCATAACCTCGTGGTCAACATAGAAACTTCGTGTGTTTTCCCACTTCACCGTTTCAATAAAGGGTGTCGGGCGGGGGTTAGCCTTTGCGTACTGCTTTCTGAGCAGCTCTCAAAGGTTGTATGCTTCTCTGTCAATTTCATGGGCAAGCTCGTCCCAGCGATTGTTTTCTTTCAACTTTGCTGTTTCGTTGGGGTATTTCTCCGTCATAAATCGCTGCCAAGCAATGCCCCAGCGACCTATTGTAAGTTCATCTTTCTTAATAATGCTATTGCTCATAATGATAACCCCCAAATATATTTGATATGAAAAAAATGATTGCAGAGGGCTGTCATAATAAGTTTATTTGGTCTTTATTTGGTCTTTAATGTTACAGCAGTTTACAAAAAGCCGTGCAACAGAACCGAAAAGGAAACGCTGAAAACCGCATTGTTATACGGAACGTGGCAGGTTGCACAAAAGTGCTCGAACCGCTATCCAAAACTCCAAGAGATAATCCTTATCCCTTATGGGAGCTTACAAAGCGCTTGTTTATGCGGTTTGTGGCATTGTGTGTTTGTTTGGAAACAGGCAAATCACGGGCTGCAACTAACATAAAACTAACAAGCAACTAACAAAAATTAAGGCATTCATCATCTGATGAATGCCTTTTTTATTTCATATCCTGTTTATAGCTCTCAATAATTCCTGCACATTGACATGAGTGTAAACCCTCTCCGTCAATGACATAGCTCCCGAGTGTCCAACTATCTTCTTTATCATTGTAGGAGATACTTCTTTTTCAGTTAGCAAGGAAACACAGGTGTGGCGTGTATCGTGGGGCTTGTGCGAGCAACCAATCAACTCCATAACAGGCGTCCAGTAGGAATCGTAGTAGTTTCGGTAGTCAAAATGCGCTCCGTCGGGAGCGTGCAGCAGGTATTCAAATCCGTCATCATACCATTTCTTGAAAAACGGGTAGGTTTTGTCCGCTATGGGAACTATGCGTATTCCGTTTTCAGTCTTGCTTTCAACGACATTGAAGTAATGCTCGTCAATATGTATATTTTCCCGTTTGAGGTCAAGTAATTCCGATACACGAACGCCGCTATATATCAGCATGAGGACGATCTGTGCGTATAGATTATTCTTCTGCACCCAGAGTGCCTCGATTTTCTCATTACTGAACGGACTGCGGTCGGTGCGGTTAGGATTCCTGTTCTTGTATTTCAGAATATCAACATACTGCGAATAGTCCTTATTGCAGAATTCGTACTTCATAGCATACTCATACATCTGACTTAGCAGAACTTTCAGTTTGCGCAGAGTGGGATAATTCTTGCCACAGGTGTCTATCACACCTTGCAGGTCTGTCAGCTTCAGTTCTTTGAAAACTCTGTCATGAATAGCTGAACAGCAGTTATATGAGGCGTTGTAGCCCTTAACATTAGAATCGGAAATCGTGGGAAATTTTTCGGCTGACCATTTGCTGAATATTTCCGCAAAGGTAATTTTCGACGATTCAACATCAAATGGATTCTTGTTATAGTCCATCAGCATTTCAAGACCCTTTGCTCTGGTCGGCGCATAGCCGATGGTGATGTACTTCTGCTTTGCTTTTCCGCTTTCCTCATCGATCTCCCAGCCTGTGGTTTTTCGGACTATGTAAGGATTTCTGCGGTTTCCGGACAGCTTGTAGACAGTGCCGATACCGTTTGCTAACCTCATCGTTTCACACCCCGTTTCTGTTTTGCGTCCTCAATTCTCTTGAATTCCAGCCGGGCTTCTTCCGAAATACCGGCTTTTCGATAAAGAAAATCTGCTTCTTTGTCAAATCCGAGAGATTTCAAAAACTTGCAGCATAGCTGCCTTATTACATTGGCAAGTACCTTATGCATGGGAGTAGCTTCCTTTGCCAGATCATCATATCCGCTAAAAGGGACGAGCATACAGTTGCTCAGCTTTGCAATATCGGTTATATGCCTTACGGCGGCTATAATCTTATCCTTAGCTTTGCTAAGTTCACTCTCTGCCTTCAGGCAGCGTTCTTCAAGCACCTTGTACCTCGGAAGAAGTTTATGATATGCTTTGCTGTCGTCAAGCAGTTCGTCTGCAAGCTCGTTATACTTCATATAGGAATTTTCTGCGTCCGTCAGTTTTTCGGAAAGCTCCGCTTCTTTTCGGGACAGTACGGTTTCTTTTTCAGCTATGATTTTTTCTCGGTGGTCAAGGGTAGTTTTCCTCATAGCGGCGGTCTTTTTCGCTGCTTCAAGTTTGTTGAACTCCTCCTCGGAAACCATTCTTTTGTTGAAAGGCAGTTTTGTGTTTTCTATGCCCTCGCTCTCGGCGGCGTCGTTCAGAAGTTTCAGCTCATCCAGATTATCTGAAAGCTCCGCCTTCTGCTGTTCAAGGGCGGCTATCGTGTCCTTATGCTGCTTGTACTGCTCAACTGTGTAGGTGTAACCTCTGCCTTTTTGCGTTTCGGCAATTTCTATTCCGTGCTTACGGCATATTTCAGCGAGAACATCACGCTCCGCCAGCCTCCAACGATTTATGGTGTTCTCTCCCTCGCCGTAACCCATTTCTTTAAGAGCCTGCGCCAAACCATTCTGCGTATCAACGCCACGCTTGTAATGCCCGACAGGGATATAGTCGATATGTAGGTGCGGAGTAGCTTCGTCAACGTGGAGAACAGCGTTGAAAACAAAGAAATTCGGATTGCGCCCGGAAAATCCCTGCATATATTCGGTAAGACATTTGGCGGCAGTTTCTGCGTCAGCTGTGCCTATCCCCGTATCGCTCCTGTCGCCTATTTGCACAACATCTTCGTAAAAGCTCTTACGCTTGTCTGCGGCGGTAATCACGTTATTGCTGGGTGCATGGGAGAATGCATAGCGGAAATATCCATCTTTGATACGGCGGTCTGCTCGTTCCTGCTTTGCGTTGTAACGTTCGACTGCTTCCGAAAAGCACTTATCATAAGCCTCAGTTATTGACATCTTTACAAAGGTTACGTTCTGACTGCTGCGGGAGCTGTCAACATTTTTCGGCTTGAATGTACGGTTGTTGTGGGAAAGACTGCCCTTGCCCTGACAATGGGATATGGTTTTCGCTTTCACTAATTTTCTCCTTTCGCTGCGGTATTTTTACCAACGGCTCTGCCATTGGTAACCCCTTAATACCTGTGACAGCAAGCTATCACAGGTACGGGGCTCTCCGAGGGGCGGGGGATTCGGATAATGCAAATCATTATCCGTGCGTTTGCTGCCGAAACGACAGCCGTATTTGCTGAAAGCAAATTCAAGGTTGCAACATTGCAAGAATTTTATATACAGAGGTTTTGCAACCTTTGGTTTGCAATGTTTTTCAAAACTGAAAAAGGATTTCTGAAAGAAACTCAACAGCTGCGGCAGCAAAGAACAACCTGCTCCATAACCTCGTGTTCAATGTAAAGGCTGCGTGTTTTCTCCCATGCCGCTATTTCGGTAAAGGTTTTCGGACGGGGATATTTCTCTGCGTACTGCTTACGGAGCAGCTTCCACATTTCCCATGCTTCTGCGTCGATTATCCTTGCGATTTCGTCGAATTTCTCTCCGACAAGTTCGGCAGTAATAATGTCTGTGATGTTGTATAATAAAACTTGACACCCCACGCTCAAAATAATATACTAAAATCAGGAGGGCGAAGGACATGTCAGA
>CAKSGA010000012.1 GCA_934454435.1 uncultured Oscillospiraceae bacterium
GCGGAGAGGTTATTCCCGGTATTCCGCTTATCAATATAAAGAAGAACGGCGAAATTGTAGGCGATCTGGGGTTCTATTCGTTCGGCACAACGCAGTCTGACGAACTGGCGCAGGTGGACCCGATGGGGGAGGGATTCCCCATGCAGATCTACTCTCAGATCGGGCTTTCTAGCCAGGTCGATTACTCTCATGGATACCATGTCGTTTCCGGAAGTGAAACGGGCAGTTCCGCAGTGGCGGAACCTGTTTTCGGTGATGGGACCCAGGCTTATCAGTGCATATATGCATTTGACAGGTCTGTAGTTCCATACTTTCTGATGCTTAGCCTGACCCCTGACACGGTTACTGATGAGGAACTGACCAATATGGCACGTGAACTCACCCTGAGCATAAACTAAAAATAAGACCCATGAGCGGGAAACTCATGGGTCGTTTTTTGTTAAATGAATTGTGCGATGGGAGTGTTGAAGCCTGAGGAAGCGAAACTCTCTATCCGGTCCACGAAATCTTTCCGGTAGTTCCGGCTGGCATAAATGCTTTCTCCGCAGGTGAGGTTGATGACATTCTGCTGCACGGAATTGACCTTTGCGGCATTGACTATCAGGCTTTTGGAAGCGTGTATAAAGAACAGCTTCGGCAGCGTTTCCTCAAAGAACTGTATAGGCTTTCGGCATTGTATCACATCATTATCGGTGTGTATATAGGAAATGCGGTTGTTGTGCTCGATGTACTTGATCTCGGAATAACGAAGTGTTATCAGTTCACGGCTGCTGTTCTTAATAAGAAGAGTCGCATGGCATCTGTTTTTCAGCGACTGTGACAGCATGCTGATTATATGCTGCATGAAGATCCTGCTTATTGGTTTGACCAGCAGAGCAAAGGGCCGCATGGTGTCCGCATGTGAAAAGATAAGCTGCGCATACCTGTCACATTTATCTGTCGTGAAGATTATTTCGGTGCCGGGCTTGCTGGTTACCAGCTCACAGGCTACATCTATACCGCTTTCGCCGTCGATCTCAGCATTGATTATTACAGCGTCAAAAGGTATAATATCAAAATCCGATGCGAGCTTATCATATGTGGTGTAGCATACAAGGGAAATGGAAGGGTCCAGCCTGAACAGCTCTGTTCTGAATGCGCTCAGGAACTTTGGGCTGTTATCGCAGATTGCCAGTTTCATAACGTCCTCCTGATCAAGCCCGGCGGGTCAGCCGGACAAGATTAACGATGCATAGATCCATATATTTTTTTGTTTTGAATGTGCTTCGTTATGAATATATTATATCATATTATTTGATGACTTTGAGTGCGTGATACATAAATGGCATGTTTTGCGTCAGAAATAGACTTGCAGCAATGCAAATGACGCCAAAATGGCTAAATTGACTTATTTCGTTATGGGAACTTATGTATTTTGATACAATGCATATAGATACGAAAGTTTTTTCAAGTGTCAATATTAGTTGCACAATGTGATAGTTTTGTGATTTTTGGCATTGTTTTGTACCAAAACAGACATGAAAAACAACTTTTCCCTCATAATGTGCCAGTTCTGCGATAACACTTGAATGATGGCAAAGGATGTGGTATGATAGTGACAGAAAGAAACAGACAACCACCGCAGAGGTAAATCGATATGCCAAAGACAATAGTTGACTCAGGGGAAATGAGGCGCCTTGCTGACAGGCTCGAGCGGCTCGCCGATGAATACCAGTACCTTTATGAGCGTGAGCTCTACGGGACGATAGTTGAAAATATTCGGCGTGCTTACAAGGGCATTGATGCAGAAGCGATGATACATGGTCTGGAGGAATTCAGAAATGACTTCGCCCGGATAAAGTACACCGTTGATCAGTATGCTTCACATCTTAGGTTCGCCGCCAGAACATATGACGATATGCAGGCAGAACTTGCAGCAAAGGCAAATCAGCTGACCCGGGACGTCTGATCTTTTTGTAAAGTATCAAAGCGGCGCCTGCCGCAGAACAATAAAACACATCTAATGGAGGTAATTATCATGGCAGATACCATAGTAACCACTGAATCCATGCGTTCTCTCGCAAGCAAGATCGAAAATCTTGCGTCTGAGTACCAGACACTTTACACGAACCAGCTTTACGGAACCGTAGCTTCCGATGTCAAGAAGGCCTGGATCGGTGTAGACGCAGACGCAGTTATAACACGTCTTGAAGGTTTCCACAATGACTTCGACAACATCGTAAAGGTACTGAACCAGTATGTTGAGCACCTCAGAAAGGCTGCCCAGACTTACGACGACCAGCAGGAAAAATTAAGACAGGCAGCTAACACCCTTACACAGGACGTTTGATATTAAAGGAGGAAAACAACAATGGCTAATTTAAGTATAGATTATAACGCCCTCAGCGCATGCGCAAGCTCCATGAAGGACGTAAACAACAAGCTCACCGAGAAGCTCCGCACCATTCAGACCGAGATGGGCGCAGTAAACACAGAGGACGTTTACTTCTCCACCGACGCTCAGGCTTGCAGGGAGAAGTTCGAGCAGATGGCAAACAAGCGTGTCCCCGAGTTTGAGGCAGTCATCAACGAGTACGTGAAGTTCCTTGAGGACGCTATCGCCGCATACCGTGAGACAAACAAGTCCCTCAGCAGCAATGTTGAGAGCAATGTAGACGCTTTTGTCTGATAAATGAACATATGGTATCTGCCCGGCGGTGGTCAGTCCGCCGCCGTGGGTGGGTATCCTGAGATAATATTTTTTTTGAGTAAAGGCAAAGGAGCAAGGCGCAGTTAGGCGTCAGAAAATTTGCTGAGTCAGAAATGACTTATAAAAATAGGAAGGGTCCGCATAAGCGGACATCTGGTGAGGTTTATGATAAAGAGGATAATTGCGGCAGTGCTCGCAGGTTCCCTGTGGGTCGGCTGTGTGCTGCCAAGTCTTACGGGCTGCTCCGGCGGCAAGAGTGATGACAGCTACACAGTAGCCGAGTGGCTCGACAAGGTAGAAACAGACTTCAACATGCTGTATTTTACAAGTGAGGAGCCTTATTTCGCCAATGTCACAGCTGAGAACGAGGACTACGACACGGTTCAGATAGCCGCTGAATGGGGACTTGTAGATCCCAGCCAGGGGATCAGGCTCGCTGACAAGGTGACAAAGGAGTTTGCAGCTGATACGCTGGTAACTGCGATGGCGTTCGATTATGACGTTGACGCTGGCATTACCGACGCTGACAAGATTTCCGACCCGAGGGCTGCGGCGATAGCAGTCAATGAGGGCGTTTTCACCCTGGATGGCAGCGGTAAGTTCGACCCGAAAAAGACCCTTACCCGTGAAGAGGCAGACGTTGCAGCTGCGACTGCTCACGATAAGTGGACGCACCTTACATATGATGAATCTTTTGACAAGAGCGTTGTAAAGGAAGATATTATCAATCTGGGTGGTATTCCTGCAGAAAAATCAGAAGTAGCTCCTGCCATCTATACCATTGAGTATAGTGGCAATCTGAATGTGATTGATGAAAATGGTCATTATGCAGACAACTCGACGAAAACACTTACATTTGCACCCGGACAGAATATAGGCCTAAAGGTCGGTTCTACCCTTACACTTCCAGCAGATTCGCAGACACCTACACCCTTTGCTGTAGTTGTTGACAGTATCACTGAAAATGCAGACGGTAGTACGACGGTTCAAACTCATAATGCTGACATGACTGATGTATATGAAAGCATAAATGTTCAGTTCAGTCAGCAGCTTAATATGGACGATGCTGTTGTATATGACATGGACGGAAACAGGCTCTCTGGCGGCGTTGAGCAGTCAGAAAATGTGAGGTATGCTGGAGGTAGTGTTCTTTCAACTGGTACAAGTGAGTATTCACGTGATTACCTTAAGGTGGATGCCAAAAGTTCCGCCAGTGGTAAAATCCAATTGATGGATGGTCTCTGGGTAACCTTTGGAAAGTCCGACAAAACAATTTCCGTGGGGGTCGAGGCAGAGAAAAAGGATGGCACAGGAAAAATAAAAGCTTCAGTCTGCGATGATCTGACAGTTAACCTGGATTTTGAGATAAGAGATGTTTCCATTGACGACCTGTGGAATGGTGGCAAATTCTATGCCAGAATGGTGGCTTCTTTTACTGATAAGAAAACAGACTCTGTTGAATTTTCTTTGGCAGGTAATACCCTGGGCAAAGACAAAACAAAATTTGGGTTTGATGACCTTTCGCAGCTTTATGAGATGTGCAATGAGTTTGTTCAGACCGAAAAGAGCGCATTTGATAAGCTGAAGATTGAAAAGAATATTTATACGTTTGTAATTCCTACACCTTATGGTGATGTTCAGATACCGATCTCAGTTAAGGTATCGGTATCCGGAAAAATCACAGTAACAGTTGAAAATAAGGTCAGCAGTGGACTTGAATGGAATTACGGTAAATTCAGACCAATCACTGATCATGAATCATCTGCTACCACCGAACTTGAAGGTAAGTTTGAAGCATGCCTGTCTGCTGGTGTGGGTTGGGGCAAGTTTAATGTTCAGGTTATTAATCTTATGCTCGATCTTGGCATAGGCGGAAAGATCAATACTAAGATTTTCAAGCTTGATGCAGCCACCGGCGGAATTCTTGAACAATGTGCGCTTGCAACTGGAATATTTGGCGGCGGATCAGGTGTAAATCAGGACGTTGTATCTTCTCCCGAAAATAATGTACAGGCTTGCGTGGATGGCAAGTTGTACCCTGTAGTAAGATTGACTCTTTGTTCTAGTGAATCTCTTCTTGGTAAGCTTGGGTGCAGCATCTCCATCGACATTGTCGGCGAATCATCACCGTTCCTTAATTGGCACCTTGAATCTGATAATGGGTTCGTTGATAATTGTACCAGAGAGCCGGGTATGAGTTATGACATTAAAGAAGGCAGCAATATTGAACTAACAACTCCTACTGTTACGCTTGCGGTGGGTCAGGATTATGATCAGCTTAGAGTAAGCACTCTTCCGAAGGGATATTCTGCTAAGGATTTGGTGTTTGAATCTGAGAATTCAAATATTGCTTCTGCAGAAAATCTTATCGGCACTGAATCCAAGCAAAAGGCTGAAATGAAGCGGTCAATCAAGATCTTTGGTAACGAGGTTACTGATAAGTATTCCCTTACGATGTACAAAAAGTATGGTCACGATGATAATGCACAGGTTAAACTGACCGGCGTTGCAGATGGTGTATCCATTTTGAAGGTTTCTACTAAGGACGGCCTGTACTCTACCGAGTGCAAGATACTTGTAGGCAATGGCGGTATCAAGGAGCGTACTGCAAATGCATTCGTGATCGAAACCTATTCATTGGTTCTCACACCTGGAGCAAGCAGTCAGATAGTTGTTAAGGCTGCCCCTGATGGCTACGATATGACAGATGTAACATTCAAGTCCAATGATGAGAGTGTTGCGACAGTTTCCACCAGTGGTACAGTTACAGCGTTAAGTACTGGCCAGACTTCGATCACAATTTCTACGACAGATGGTAAGTATACATCGTCGTGCATGGTATTTGTGAACGGTGGGGACTCTGCAGTATGATCAGGGTAATGACAGAAGTTACGGCATAAAATATTAATACACATCAGCCTGCGCAAAAATGAACTTTTGTGCGGGCGTGATGTGGTTTTCAGTGAAGAGTTCAGGAGGAAAATATATGAACAAGAAGAAAGATGAGATAAAGACAAAAGTCGATGAACTTGAGAAGACCGAGCAGAAGTCTGCACGTCAGGATAAGGTCAAATACGGCCCCGGCCGCCGTGGAGTTACTGTCGGGGTAACAGTCGGAGCATGCGCTGTACTTGTTGTCGGCGGATATTTTCTTGTTGGCAAGCTGGTGGACAGAAGCGCAGAAAATCAGACGTCAAATGCACCTGCGTCAAGCTATGACAGCGGAAGTTTTGCTCCGGGAGGAGTTTCTGGCAGTTCTGGTTCAGCGGACGATAATGTCAGCGGTGGGAATTCTTCTGATAACAGCAATAATTCCTCCATTGCTCCTGATGCAAATAATGACTCCCCGAATGATGGGGAAATCATGACAGGCGCAGATGGTCTGCCCATCGATGCCCCTGACGCAGATCCGAATTCTCCTGCGAGCACGTCTTCACGAGATACCGGCGCACTGACCGATAGCGGTGCAGGCGCAGATCCTGACGAGTATGATCCGTCAAATCCTGGCTGGAGCGGCGGTTCGCTTATAGCACCGGACTTTGATAATGACATAATTCCTCCGTCCGATGGTGAAATAACGATGCCGACGACCTCCGGCTGGAATATTACGGTCCCTACAACAGGCTCATACACTGACCCTGACTATACTACTTCTCCCTCTACATCTGGTACAGGTTCATGGACGACTGCTGCGCCGCATACTACTGCGGGGACTACTAGGGCTTCAACTACTAAGGCTACAACAAAATCTCCATCGACAACCAAGGCAACGACAAAGTCTACGACGGAAAGCACTACATTTAGTGGAAATCCTGCGCTTAAACCTCCTACTCATATAGTTATTGATGGCACGTTTGAGGGTAATATTGATGATTTTTTTGATTGATTTGAGGACGTTGATGATATGAGAAACTTCAAATTTATAAAGTTCCCATTAATAATTATGTTATTAATATCTATCATGCTTGGTTTGTTTCCACTGAGTATGTCTGCCAATGCCAAATTTACCCTTTTTAATTCAGGAACCTGGTGGGATACCCGTCAGGCTATTAGAATTTCTGTATATAACTTAACTGATGGTGTTTGTGAGGCTACAAGGGACTTCTTTTACAATGGAAAGAAAAGGAAAAATACCAGTGGCGTACCGATGGGCTCATATGATCAATTTGATAATGATTTTACAAAAGCTCAAAACAATGGATATGATATTATCCTATGTCAGGGTTGCAAGATAGACTACCTAAATGACTATTATCAATCAGGTCGTGATCTGGATAGCCTTGAATATTGTCAGATCGATAGCAACCAAATGTCTACTTCATATTCCGATACTTCTGATGATATTTTTGATAGTCTAATATACTCATTGTCCCCCTTGAATTGCTTTGATCACTTCGGTGATGAGTATTATTATGACGACTCTACTAGTTATACAGGGCGTCTTCATTCAATTGAAAATGCCAAAGTAATACAATCGTTGATAAATTGCTTGGGATATTATTTGGTTGAAACAAAGTATGCTAAGGAAAACAATTTAACATTTCTTGATTCAAATTATATTCTGGTTTTTGAGCCAGTTTATTGGTTTTTAGACGCCTATCGTACAGAAAATGATAAAGAAGTGCTCTTTTATGGGTCTGCAACTGAATGGGCTATCTATGCTCAAAAAAATATAGGGCATTATCAGATGGGAACGACTCGGAAAGGGCGTTCAATACATTCCACTATGGGAACACTTACTGCTGTTGCAGGTCCATTAACCTGCTATAGCCCCAAAAAACGATTTATTCCTATGAATAATGGAACTGATTATATAACAATACAAGCTCACCCTGATAAGAAATCTTTTCAGACATGGTGGAATACAAAAAGCATATCCATGGATGCTAATACTGTTTCAGAAATCAATAAAAAGATTATTGAGGAAACAGGGGCTGACTATTTATTACCCAAGGATTTGTATGATATGTCATTTGAAATACAGAATTCTTCTTTTTTCACTGACACACAAGTTTTGCTGTCCTTCAAAGCCGAGTCTGACGGAAAACGTGCTTTGATTCCTTCATATGAGGATATGGAGAGCGGTGATTACTATGGTATTAAACTGACCTTAGAAACTCTGCCTGGAAGTGATATAAACCCTGGCAATATAGTGCTATATAGTGATGGCATGCCAGATAGCGAAACAGGCGGACAGATAGTTACTTATATTTACGATAATTGGTACACTGGTACAAAAGAGGGCGTTTGGCAATTTGCTCTTCATGCTGAATCACCAGAAGGAAGGATTTCCTATAAATCAAATTCGGGTACTCCAATTGATCCCGAAAGCGAAGATACCGATTATTCATTCGTAATAAAAATATCTGATCTTCGCTCTATGGTCGTTGTACCAGAAAACACCAAATCAAGCGACAAAGCCCCAAGCGGTTTCTGGCAGCCTTCAGGTGACATGTCCGGCTACTCGCCAAAACATGAAGCCAGCTGGAATACATATGTTGCCAACGCCTGGAAAACAGCGGAAGGCAAAGAAATGGTTTTCCTGACAAAGAAGGATTTCACTAAATCCATCACCATGTCAGGAACCAGCCCCGTATGCTACCCTAACATTGCGTCTGCGTATATGGACAGCAACGGCGAGCTGGTAACGAAGTCCGGCTACGGCATAGGAATTGACGGACATTATACTGTTGACGGTTCTTATGGTGATGTACGTGGAGGTTTCCAGAACGGCGTTGTGCTGTATCCTGAGTACGGATATGGGCTTGTGGGGTCCCTGATGGAACCCGATGGCAGCAGCGGAATGTACCTTGAGCAGAACAGCTACTCAAAGTACTATCGTGACGCAAGGAACTCTCTGTACAGCAGGGTGCATTTTACTCCGATATGGTACCCGGACGGCGAGTATAACGTTCAGGTGTTCATGTTTGACTGCTGGACGCCGGTCGGTATGCTCTGGGACTGCCAGAAGTACACGGTACACATTAACGGCACCATGTACGACGACTGGTACGTTACCAGAAATTGATTTCACTTTAGGTATGGGGGAATGGTATGCTGTACTGCAAAAAATGCGGCGCTGTCGTGGGTGAGAACGACATGTTCTGCACCTCATGCAGCGCACGTCTGGACAGCAGTTCAGTAGTAAACAAGTCCGGCTTGCGCCAGATAGCAGCCGAAAGACAGGAGTTCAGTGCGGACGCTGCTACGTCTGAAACTGATCTTACCGGCTTCAGCGTGATGGGAATGCGGCTGACTGACAAGCTGTTTTCACTGATGGGCTCCGACTACTACCGTGCGGTCAACGCCAACGGTGAGGAGTGCATCCCGCTGATGATGCGGCACATTATCTTTCCGTCAGCGGTAGACTGCGACTGTGCGATGCTGAATAACGGCGCCGACCCTTCGGCAGCAGGTGCACTTTCCAGACAGTTCACTGAGATGCTCTCAAAAGAGTGCCTGTCGTTTTCGGCGGCGTGTGCTTCTGCCGGTGTGCCTTCGATTAATTACCGCTGCGAGGTAATGTATTCGGAGCTGAACAACATCTATCACATTTTCATTCTGATGAATGACGCTGTACCGCTTCCGCTGTATCTCAGAAAAGAGCAGCTGACTGTCCGGGACGCCCTGATGATGGGTGGAAGCATTTCGGAAGAGCTTATCAGACTCGACAAGAACAACGTGCATTACGGTGCTTTTTCCGACTGCATGATCTTTGTTTCCGGCACCGGAAATCAGCGGAAGATCTACCTTGACTGCCGCCTGTCGATGTGCTATGACAGATTTCTGCCGATGAGCAGCTACATGTCATATTTCCGGCAGTATTTTTCTCCAAGACGCAGGAATTACGAGGTCTACAGCCTTGGAATGCTGTTGTATCGCATGCTGAGCCAGTTCCGGCACCCGTACATAAATCACCGTGGAATTGCGACATCTGCGGAGTTCCTCCAGGCAGAAAGACTGCGTGGCTCGATGGCTGAGCCTTACCCTCCGGACTGCCTGCAAAATACATTCGGAACGGTGATAAGGGACGCAATATCAACGTCGCAGCATGAGCTCACGATGAGTGAGTTCAGCCGTGTGCTGATAAATTCGCTCAATTATGTTCAGGCTGGTGAGCTGAACAGAACAATAAAACTTGATGGGACGGTTGGTAAATGAGATTAACGCTTATCCAGGAGAGAAAGGTACACTTCCTGAACCTCCCCGCTGAGGTGACAGGGCAGTACATAATGCCTTTTTCCAAAACAGACGGCTCCGAGGAAGCCCTGCTGATCATTCGCCCTGAAAAGGGAAGATGGTTCGCTGAATGCGGCATGAACGCATGTATCACGATCGATGGCAAGAATTACCGTGCATGTGCGCTTGACCGTCCGGGACTGTCGCTGAATATCATGATAAGGACAAACGGTGAAACTGCGCTTCTCCTTGCTGAGGACGACAGTGCTGACATGTCAAGGTTCTACAAATATTCTGTCAGGGGTGCGGTGACTGTCGGCAGGGCTGCGGACTGCGACTTTGCACTGACCAGTGCGCACGCTCCTGCCAGGTGCGCTGTTTTCACCGTTGACGAAAAGTCAATGAAGGTGGCAGCCAGCGAGGGCGCTCACGTTTTTGTGAACTGTGAAAGGGTAACTGAGTGCGATCTGCATCCGGGAGACGTTGTGTTCATCTGCGGTCATTCGTTCATCTGCGGTCAGCAGATACTTGCAGTGGACCGTGCTCCGCTGATGAGAGTGAAGCAGAACGGCTCCGCAGTTCCGTATATGCTTCCGCCGGAGGAAACCGGCGAGATGTCATATTTCTTTGACGATGTAAAAAATGAAAAGTATATCTACGTTGCTCCCAGGTTTATCAGAAAACCGGAGCATTATGATATCGCTATAGCAAACCCTCCCGCTTCGCATGACCTTAACAAGCAGCCTGCAGTGCTGTCGCTGGGTCCTGCGTTCACTATGGGTATGGCTTCGGCTGCTACCGGAACATTTACCGTAATAAATGCCATGGACCGTGGCAGTGAGATCACTCAGATACTCCCGACCATGATAATGACAGGCAGCATGGTGGCAAGCTCGCTGCTGTGGCCGGTGATCAACAAGGGCTACTCCAAAATGAAAGACCGCCGGGACGAGCGCAGGAGGAAATCCGTTTACCTGCGGTATCTCCAGAATATTGAAAAAGAGATCAACTCCGGAATGGAGAAGCAGCTCAGTCTGATGAACGAGAACAATCCTGACATCGAGCGGCTGGAGGACAGAGTGAGATTAAGCGCCAGCAGCCTCTGGGAGCGTTCCTCCGGGGACGACGACTTCCTCAGTGTCTGCGTGGGACTTGGCTCAGTTCCGTTCGACTGCACGATCAAGGCTCAGATTCCAGAGGTAGAGGTAAAACACGATATCCTGTCAGATGAGATGCGCAAGGTCGTAAACCGTGAATATAAGCTGGAGAACGCTCCGGTCACGCTTGATCTCCGTCAGGACATTGTCTGCGGTATCGCAGGCGACCGTGTAAAGTCCGCCGGACTTGTGGACGGTATACTGCTTCAGCTTGCGTCACTTTACAGCTATAAGGACCTGAAGATAGCCCTCATATGCGACGAGGGCGAGGAGCAGCTCTGGGCAAGTGCAAGATGGCTTCCGCATACCTGGGACGACAAAAAGGAGACTCGTTACATCGCTGCAAATGTCGAGGAACTGAACGCCCTGAGCTCAGCGCTTGAAGCCGAACTTGCGGAGTGCGGCGACCCGCAGAAGCAGAACCTGACAAATGCTGAAGCGGCCGGCAGACACTACGTGATAATCTGCACCAGCAGGACTCTTGCGGGAAAAACGAGTCTGCTCCCTCACATTGTACAAAAGGGGAGATATGCAAATTTCTCTTTCATTGCAGTTTACCCTGAGGAGCGTCTGCTTCCAAAGGACAGCACGGCGGTAATGCGGTTCTGCGGCGAAAAAGAGACCATGGACCGTACCGGCGGAACGGAGCGCTGCCTGATGTTCAGGAGCAGGAATGCAGTCGAGCCGCAGATGCTTTCCCCCATGACTATCTCCCTGGAAGATTTCACAGAGAGCGCAGTTTCCCTTGCGGACAAACGTCTTGGTTCCGAAGAGAGCGGTTATGACATGCCGGATATGCTGACATTCCTTGACATGTACGGCGTCAGGACGATTGAGGAGCTCAACTGCCTGCAGCGCTGGCAGAAGAACAGCAGCGTCCGCAGTCTGGCGGCGCCCCTCGGCGTGGACTCCCGTGGAGATCTGTTCAACCTTGACCTCCACCAGAAAGCGCATGGTCCCCACGGACTGATCGCTGGTACCACCGGTTCTGGTAAGAGTGAGTTCATCATGACCATGATACTTTCGCTTGCGGTGAACTACAGCCCGCATGACATTTCGTTCCTGCTTATCGACTACAAGGGCGGCGGAATGGCGGTAGCATTTGACAAGCTTCCGCACGTTGCAGGAATAATCACCAACCTTGACGGTGCGGCAGTAAACCGTTCCCTTATTTCTATCCAGAGCGAGCTGAAGCGCCGTCAGGCGCTGTTCCTGGAAGCAGGAAGACAACTTGGCACCAACATCGGCGACATCTATAAGTACCAGAAGCTATATAAAGAGGGCAGGGTGAGCAAGCCGCTCCAGCACCTGTATATCATCTCCGATGAGTTCGCCGAGCTGAAGAGCCAGCAGCCTGACTTCATGAGCGAGCTGATCTCCGCCGCACGTATCGGACGTTCACTGGGCGTTCACCTTATACTTGCGACCCAGAAGCCCAGCGGCGTTGTAAACGACCAGATCTGGAGCAATTCCCGCTTCAAGATCTGTCTGAAGGTCCAGGAGCGTGCCGACAGTATGGACGTTATCCGCTGCCCGGACGCAGCTGCGATCACCCAGACCGGTCGCTTCTATATGCAGGTGGGATATAACGAGATATTCGAGATGGGGCAGTCAGCATGGGCAGGCGCCAAGTACGACCCCTCAGCGGACAGCTCCGCCCAGGTGGACGACAGCATTGAAATGATAGACAATGCCGGCAGAGTCATAATGCAGGCAGAGAATGAGAAGCGCCGCAGCCTTGAAAAGTCCAGGGCTCCCGCCGATAATGTCGAGCACGACACCCAGCTCCAGGAGATCACAAAGTACCTCACCACCCTCTGCGAAAAGGAGGGAATGGCTGCCGACAAGCTGTGGCTCGATCCTATTCCCGGTGTTATCTACACCTACGATCTGGAGAAGAAATACGAATTCAAGCCGGAGCAGGGCAAGCTCACCGTTGTTCTCGGCGAGTACGATATTCCTCAGAAGCAGGCTCAGCAGCTGCTCGCATTGTCGCCCCAGGACGGAAATATCCTGGTTTACGGTTCCGCAGGCAACGGCAAGACCACATTCCTGCTTGCGTACATTTATGGAATGCTGAAGCGCTATTCCGCAAAGGAAAGTGTGTTCTACATAATAGACTATTCCTCGGAGACACTGCGTGCCTTTGCAGGGTATGATGCCGTTGGCGCTGTCTGCACGTCTCAGGATCCAGACATGACCAGAAATCTGTTCAGTTATATCAGTTCTGAGATGACACGCCGTAAGGAGATACTTTCCGCCCAGGGTGGCGACTTCATAAGCTATTGCCGTACACATGACGACATGCCTGCGATACAGATAGTCATTGCAAATATCGGCGCATTCTGCGAGGATATGGAGTATGATACCCAGCTTGAGCAGATCGCCAAGGAGGGCTCCAAGCTCGGTATCTATATGATAGCTTCGCAGCTGAATGCAGTGGTAAAGCACAGGCTTGCCATGAACTTCAGCCAGGTATTCTGCATGCAGCTGAACAATAACGCCTATTCGGACGTTATACCCTCAGCGGGAAGAATGGTACCTGCGAAGTTCAAGGGCAGAGGTCTGTTCAAGAGTGAGTTCGTAAGCGAGTTCCAGACCGCATACATCACGGATAAGGAAGACGTTTTCGCATTTGTCCGTGAGCAGGCTCAGGAGATAGGCAAGGCACACGGCGGGGTAAAGGCACGCAAGATAAGGGTGCTCCCGAAGGTACTCACGCCGCAGGCTGCGCTGGAAATGAGTCCAGATCCCATGCATCTTGTCGTTGCGCTTGACCGCACCAGCATTGAACCGGTGGTATTCGACCTGCACAACAGGGTCACTGTATTCTCGACCCAGAGCACGTCGTTCAGCACCACGGCGGACGCACTCTGCACCATCGCAGCCGACTCCCACAGAATGTTCATATTTGACGAGATCGGCGAGCTGGATCCCAATGCTTCCGGCTATTATACCGGTGACCGTATCGGCGATGGTATCCGGGAGCTTTACGCCCTTGCCCGGGAGCGCAATCTCAACGCAAAGGCGCTTTCGGACGCAGGTCAGACCGTGGACTTCTCCGGCGACCAGTACGTATGCGTTATCACCGGTCTGAGCAGGCTGCTCTCAAGGCTGCATGCCCTGTCTGAGGAAGAGCGCATTTCCGAGGACAAGCGCATAATCGCTGCTACCGAGGCGGGCGAGGAGGACATCGTTCCCATCAAGACCATGCGTGACATCGAGCGTATGCTCGTACTGCTTCTTACCGGCGGAACGTATGATTTCGGTATCAGCTTCGTCATATTCGACCATGCGGCGAAACTGGTGGAGTATCGACAGGAAAAGTGGTTCGTGCAGCACATCAAGCTCAAGAATTACTTCTGGCTGGGCGCCGGGCTTGGCATGGAGAACAGGTTCCCGCATCAGGTGATAAACGATATGCGTGTTGATTTTGGCGACGACCTCGGTTGGAGCGTTACCAACGGAAAGGCGCACATGGTGCGTTTCATCAGTACGCTGACAGAGGATTGACAGGAGGTGCCGCATGAATAAGATACTTACTGAAGTCTATTTCCCGTCGCTTTCCTGCTCATATGACATATACATTCCTGACAGGGTGAGGTTTTACCAGGTAGCGGACATGATAGAGCGTGCCGCTTCCCGGCTCACCCATGGGCGGTATATCGTCACCGGCTGTGCAGTTCTCTGCGACAGGGACACAGGGCTCGTTTATGACTCTAACCGCACCGCCGAGGAAGTCATGCTCCACAGCGGGTCAAGGCTCATGATAATATGATGAAAACCAGAGTGCCGGATCTTCCGGTCTACCTGAAATAAAAAAGAAAGAACAGGAGAAAGGTAATGAAAATACTGAAAAACCGTCTTGTCATCGGCTGCATCTGCATAATCATGGCATTTGCGATCGGATTTCTTGCCGTGCCGAAGATCACGGAAATGCTCAACGAGAAGATATCTGTTGTAGTAGCTAACCAGGACATTCCCAAGGGAACAGAGCTCACCGTTGACATGTTCAGGAATATCCGTATGAGCAAGGGCGACCTGCCGTATGCAGAGGGCGAGTACTATAATTTCAAGTCCAGCGCCGAGGTCCCCAGCAACATGATCACCAATATCAAATCACTGTTTACTGAGCAGGGCGGGAAGTACTATGCTTCCACCGAGATACGCTCGAACGATATCATCACCACCGGAAAGGTTTCCACGTCCAATGTCTACAAGGACGAAAACCTGCGTGAGCTCGGTGCTAACCAGTATGCGGTGGCAGTTAGCGTGAATACGATAGCCGAGGGTATCGCTGCAAAGGTCATGGCGGGAGACATCGTAATGCTGCTTATCTACGACAAGGACACAGGAATAGAGAAGGTTGACCCGTCCCTGATGTATGTTGAGGTGCTGAATGTAATCAACTCAGACGCTGCCGAGATCAACGATTCCCAGAGCGGCGCTTCTACCGGCATACCCAGCGTCGTTACGTTCAAGGCGAATATCGACCAGTCCATCTACCTGGCAAAATACGAGAACACGGCGAATATCCACCTGGCACTTGTTTCCCGTGGAGATGAAGCCAAGAAGGCAGAGCTGCTGAAAAAGCAGAACGAGTACCTTTCCAGGAACTCCATCGTAAACCGTGAGGAGTATCAGGCGTTCCGTGACATGCTCTACAGCCCTTCGGAGCAGACGCAGGCTCCGGCAGGAGAGGAGGCTGCTCAGTGAGCGCAAGGATCATCTGTATCTGGGGAAGTCCCGGGAGCGGAAAAAGTACGACGGCGCTTGCACTTGCGGCGGTTCTTGCGGAAAAAAAGCTGAACGTTGCAGTGTTCAACGGCGACAAGCTGGTGCCTGCGCTTAAAATGTACTGCCCGACCCTCCAGATAGACAGCAACACTTCTATCGGGCCGCTGCTGATGTCGGGACGTTATGACGATGCAATTTTTGCCGGCAGACTTATAGTCCACCCGAAATGCGAGTACATCAGTTTTCTCGGCATGGCGCCCACGGACACCTACATAACCTACAACGAGTTTGAGCGTTCCAACACGGTCGCAATGCTGAACAAGATGGCGAAGCTGAACGACTATGTTATTATTGACGGCACATCTAACCCTCTGGACGACTCCATGACGCTGCTTGGTCTGGAGCTCGGCGATGTGATAATTCGTCAGATCACCGCCGATAACAAGGGCATTCTGTACCAGGACTGCGCACGAATGATCTATCGTGAGGACAAGTACCGCTACGACTCCCACATAACCATACTCGGAGATGTAACGGAGATAAGCCCGGTTTCCGAGGTCATGTCGGTGAGCGGCAGATATGAGTATGTACTCAACCATGCAAATGAGGTCGCAGACAAGTTCATAGCCGGCGAGTTGCTGAAGGATATGCGAAGCATGGCTGGCAGGGCGTTCGAGAAGCAGATACGTGCGCTGGCAAAACAGGTGGAGGGTAAGAATGGCTGATCTCCAGAGCTTTCTGCGTGCAAAGCAGGGAATAAACAGTTACAATGACCTGCTTGTCACGGTGCAGAATTACATGTCAAACACCTATGAGAATCTGCTCTCCTCAGAAATGAGCGAAGCGGACTCGAAACTGGTAAAGGACTACATCAGGCAGTACCTTGTCACCCATACGATAAAGCTGGGCGACATGACGGAGGACGAGCTCACCGCCAAGCTGTACAGTGATATGGCGGAGTATTCGTTCCTGACCAAGCTGCTTAAAAACGCAGAGAAAATGCACCTTGAGGAGATCGACATAAACTCCTGGGAGGACATCGACCTTATCGTTTCCGGGCACCGTTACAAGTCGCCGGAAACGTTCAGCTCGCCGCAGCATGCAATAGATATCGTAAGAAGAATGCTCCAGGCGAACGGCTCGGTCATTGACGACGGAAAGCCGCATGCGCTGGGTTCCCTTGCGAAGAACATTCGTATCACGGCGCTGAAAACGCCGCTGCTGGACGATGAAGTCGGTATCGCCGCTTCAATAAGAGTGGTAGGGAAAAGCACTCTTTCAAAGACCAAGCTAGCCCAGGATACGGCGACCGTGGGAATGCTCGACTTCCTTTCCATCGCAGTAAAATACGGAATAAGCGTCTGCATAGCCGGTAATACGGGCTCAGGTAAGACATCGACCGCAAGCTGGCTGATGTCAACGCTGCCGGACTCAAAACGTATCTACACCATTGAAGAGGGAAGCCGTGAGCTGGACCTTGTCCGCCGTGACGCTAACGGAAAGATAACGAACAGCGTTGTGCATACCCTTACAAAGTCCAGCCTTGACAAAGCGAACGAGGTAACACAGGAAAACCTGCTGGACTATGCCCTGAGATTTAACCCCGATGTTATCTGCGTCGGAGAGATGAGAAGCCGTGAGGCGTTCGCCGCACAGGAAGCAGCGAGGACCGGACATACGGTTATCACGACCATTCACTCCAAGACCGCCGCCGGCGCCTATATGCGAATGACGACTCTTGCAAAGCGTGCGTACGAATTCTCAGATGAAACGCTGATGAAGATGATGGTGGAAGCATTCCCTGTTATCGTCTATCAGCGCCAGCTTGAGGATACTTCGAGAAAGATAACCGAGATAATCGAGGGGGAGGACTACGTAAACGGTGTGCTGAAATACCGTGTGCTGTTCAGGTACGTGGTCGATGATAACTCCCAGGTAAATGCAAACGGAAAGGCTGTCATTGTAGGACATTTTGAGAAGGTGGAGGGAATTTCAGAGAAGCTCCGCAACGAAATGGTACAGAATGGCGCCCCGAAGCGTTTCGCAGATTTTTTCTGAAGGAGGTATGAACAGATGTTCTGGATCGAGGTCCTGGTCACAGCGTTTCTTGTAGCCGGGATAATTCTGGTGTTCGGGCTGAACCGTAAGACGTTCAGGGATTTCTTCTACGATGTCAAGACCGACACTAAACAACAGATAAAGAAGATCCGCCAGAATAAGCATATCTCCATGAAAAAACAGGTGGATATGCTCCGGGGAAAGAACCGCAAGAACTTTCTGGTGCGCAGCTTCAACGAGGCGTCCTCAATATTGAAAGACACTCACCAGGAGCAGCGCATAAAGGGAATTTACATTCTCAGTGTGATATGCGGTGCTTTCGGGCTGGTCATCTCGGCGATATTCGGAAACCCGTTCCTGGCTCCGCCGCTGACTATCGGCGCTGCACTGGTACCTGTGTGGCTCGTCAAGCTGACGGCCGCCCAGAACATGAAGCAGCTCAACGATGAGCTCGAGGTTGCCCTGTCAGGAATTACGATGTCGTATATCCGTAACAGCAACATAATCATGGCGGTAGAGGAGAATATCCCCTACATGAACGGCACGGTCAAGTACGCATTCACAAGGTTCGTTAATGAGAGCCGACTGATCAACTCAAATGTTTCGATAGGCATACAGAAGCTGCGAATGGCGATAGATAACGACACGTTCCATGAATGGTGCGATGCTATATATCAGTGTCAGAGCGACACGGCGCTGAATGTCACGCTGTTTCCGATAGTAAATAAATTCTCTGAAACAAAGAGCATTCAGGCGGAACTTGACACGCTGATGATGGTTCCATTCAAGGACACCATCTCCGTGGTGGTTCTTGTAATTCTGAGCATTCCGCTGATGTACCTGATAAACCCTGAGTGGTATGCGCTGCTTACGGAAACTGTTGGCGGCAAACTGGTGCTTTCGGGGGTCGCAGTAATAATCATATTTGCAATAAATAAGGCAATAGGGCTCACAAAGCCTATCAAACACGGGGAGAAGTGACATGGCAGATCTACAAAATCTAAATGCCAGGGTAGTCCTGCTGCTGCTCGTGGTTTCGGCGCTTCTGGCGTACGGGCTGTACCAGGTCGCAACCGAGTTCATAAGCATACCAAGCTCGGCGGCACGCAAGGCCATTCTTTCAATGAAAAAGACCCGCAGCTCCATTTCCGAAACGCTGACTATTCCGGCGGCAAACTTCCTTGCGGGCAGAATTCATCTTAATGCTGAAAGGCACAGCACTCTTGAAAAGAAGCTGTATTCCGCTGACATACAGTACACGCCGGAGTTCTTCGTGGCAAAGTCCATATCAGAGGGAGTGCTTGTTTCGCTGTTCTCGATACCGGTTTATTTCATCGGACCGCTTATGGGCTTTGTTTTTGGTCTGCTTGGAATTGATCAGACGTTCCTTGCCGTGCTGAATGTTATCATGCCGGTGGTTGCAATGCTGTGTATTGTCATGGGAATTATGGTGTATGTCAAGAGAATTCAGGAGCTCGATGAGATCATACGCAAGAAAAGTGAGAAGATCGATGGCGACCTGGTCCTGTTCTCCAGCACGATAAAGCAGCAGCTTGCGGTTTCACGTGATGTCATGAAGATACTCCAGAGCTACCGCAAGGTATGCAGCCCGGAATTCACTCATGAGCTCGACAAGACGATAGCCGACATGAAAACCGGTAACTATGAAACTGCGCTGCGCCACCTTGAATCCAGGGTGCCGAGCGTTGGGCTTTCTGAAATAATACGGGGACTTCTCTCTGTAATGAGAGGCGACGACCAGCGTGGATACTTTGAAATGCTGACCCATGACCTTTCCGTAAAATCCAAGGAGGAGCTGAAGCGTGCTGCGCTGAAGCGTCCTGACAAGCTGAAACCGGTTACGGTGCTGCTGATGGTCGGGTTCATGGCGATGTACCTTTATGTCATCATCTTCCAGATTGTGGAACAGATGCAGACCCTATTCTGACAGAATTCTCTCGCCGACTAGAGCGGCGTTGGAATATATAAATTAAGTGGAGGTTCTTATTATGAAGCAAAAGCTGACAACAAAGCTCTGCATGCTCCGGGCAGCAGCAGAGAAAAGACTTATTCCCAACAGGGGCGAGGGTTATGTTGATACCCTTATCAAGATACTTATCGCAGTAGTTGTAGGCGCAGTTTTACTGGGTCTGCTGGTTGCGCTTATGAATGCTATATTCCCTGAGCTCCAGACCCAGATCATGCAGATGTTCAACGGCGGCGGTTCATCAGCTCCGGCATCTTCGACATGATAAAGCGCCGCAGTTCGCTCCGCAGACTACGGCAGAACTGCGGAGAAATGTACATCGACACCGTGATAAGCGTTTTTGTTATAATGGTATTCATGGCGCTTATCATGGCGTTTCTGCCGGTCTTTATGCAGAAATATCAGCTTGACATGGCGGCTCAGGACATCGCCCGGAGCATCTCGGTTTCCGGCGTCATAACTCCGCAGGACGCAACTGCGCTCTCGCAGGAATACAACATGACGATAGACCGTGTAGAGATAACTCCCGCCGCAGATGCAGAGCTAATGACTGTGGCTGACGGTCAGCGAATTCAGCTTGCAGACAGCTTTACGGTCACTGTCTATTCTCACAGGGAGGTCGGCGTCGGCGGAATTACCGGACCGGCTTCAATAGATATTTCTTCGACGGCAAAGGGAAGGAGTGAGGTTTTCTGGAAAGAAATGGCGATCACTCCATAAGGGCGGTTCTCAGAAAGCTCCGCCGAAACACCGGCGCAGCGATGATGAAAACGCTGATAATACTTATGTTCCTGGCGATACTGGTGGGGTTTACCTATCAGATATTCGTGGTGTATACCACGGCTAACAACGTAAGCACAGCAGTTCAGCGTTCCATCATGACTGTGGCGTCTGTGAACATGCCTGATCTGTTCGACTCTTTCAAGGAGGGCGGCGCAGAAGTGTCCGACCTTACAAAGCTGGTCACTGCAAAGGAACTGAGCGAAGATCTCTGCGAAGAACTTGGGCTGGAAAGTACAGCAACGGAGCTCATAAAGCCATCTTCAACCGGTGGCTGGTTCTACCGCATTCTGGACCTTGAAGTCAAGGCGGAGAACCTTGCGGCAGGTTCTGGTACGGTGCATTACACAGCGGACTTCACACTGGAGATCCCGGTTGCAGAGTACTGGAGCTTCGGCTCGTTCAAGATACCGATGCACGTTCAGGCTAAGTACACGAACAAATACTAAAAAACACCGGAATTGGCTAAGCCCGTTCCGGTGTTTTTGTTTATTGATGCTTCCGCATTATTCACTTTCTGCGATTTCCTCGATAATGGAGCGTATCTCGTCACGACCCTCACCGGTCTGTGCGGAAAACTCGACTATCGTGATGTCCTCGGCGCAGGGGAGTTCCGTCAGCAGAGCCGCACGGCGCTCTTCACGCTGCCTTTTGGAGAGCTTGTCAGCCTTGGTCAGTATCACGACAAAAGGTATCCCGCTGTCGATCAGGAAGTTGACCATCATGATATCGTCAGCGGTCGGCGGGTGACGGAAGTCTATCAGCTGGAACACCAGCGCAAGCTGACGGTCGTCATGGAGATAACCCTCAATCAGCGAACCCCAGCGCTCCTTGTCAGACTTTGCGACCTTTGCGTAGCCATAGCCCGGCAGATCAACGAAATACAGATCTTCCAGGCTGTAGAAATTGATGGTGGCGGTCTTTCCGGGAACTGCGCTGACCCTCGCCAGTGACTTGCGGTTGAAGATCTTGTTTATCAGCGAGGATTTGCCCACGTTGGAGCGCCCGGAGAATGCGATCTCGGTGCGCTCTGACGGGGGTATCTGCTTGAAATTTCCGTATGATGTATAGAATTCAGCGTTGTTGTAGTTCATGTGTCACCTTAGTTGGCGGTAAGAGCCGGTATTTTTTCTGCTTCCTTTGTCTTTGCCGAGGTACGGCGCTTCAGTGGAGCCTTGTTCCGGGGCTCGCAGTTCGGGAGCACCAGAGCCGTTTCAAGAACGGTGTTGATGTCCTCGGCGATAACGAATTTCAGGCTGTTCTTTACTACATCGTCAAGCTCGTCGATGTCTGGTTCGTTTTCCTTAGGAATGCAAACGGTCTTGACCCCCGCCCGGTATGCCGCCATCGTCTTTTCCTTCAGACCGCCGATAGCGAGCACCTTGCCACGCAGGGTTATCTCGCCGGTCATTGCAACGTCCCTGCGCACCGGGGTGCCGGAAAGCGCAGAAACAAGCGCAGTGGTAAGCGTAACGCCGGCTGAGGGTCCGTCCTTCGGGACAGCGCCCTCGGGAGCGTGAACGTGGATATCCTTGTTCTTGTAGAACTCAGGGTCGATGTTGTATTTCTTCGCAAGGGAACGGGTCAGGCTGACTGCGATCTTCGCAGACTCCTTCATGACATCGCCAAGGCTGCCGGTGAATTCCGTTTTGCCTGTGCCGTCCAGAACAAGGACTTCCAGCGGCATCATCACGCCGCCGACGGAGGTCCAGGCAAGTCCGTTCACCAGACCTACTTCATCATGTGCTTCCAGGTGTTCAGGAAGGTACTTCTTTACGCCCAGGAAATCCGTGATATTTGTGTCGGTAACAGTTACTTTCTTCTCGCCGGTAATGAGCTTCTTCGCCGACTTTCTGCAGATGTCGGCGATGCTGCGTTCCAGCTTTCTGACGCCTGCTTCACGTGTGTAGAAGTCGATGATGGAGTAGATAGCCTTGTCAGTAATTTTAACTGTCGAGTGCTTTTCGCCGTGCTTTTTCAGCTGCTTTGGCATGAGGTGCTTCTTTGCTATGTTGAACTTTTCCTCACGTGTGTAGCTGGAAAGCTCAATGACCTCCATTCTGTCCAGCAGGGGAGCAGGAATGGTGTCAAGACTATTTGCAGTTGTTATAAAGAGAACATCGCTGAGGTCCAGCGGGATCTCAAGGTAGTGGTCGGTGAAAGTGGTGTTCTGCTCGCTGTCGAGGACCTCAAGCATAGCGGAAGCGGGGTCGCCCTTGTAGTCGCTGCCCATCTTGTCGATCTCGTCCAGCAGCATTACGGGGTTCATGCTCTTTGCCTGCTTGAGCGCCGCAGCGATACGTCCGGGCATAGCGCCGATGTAGGTCTTTCTGTGGCCTCTTATCTCGGCCTCGTCATGAACGCCGCCGAGGGAGATGCGGACGTACTTTCTTCCCAGTGCTTCAGCAATGGAGCGTCCTATGGAGGTCTTGCCGACTCCAGGAGGTCCGTAAAGGCAGATGATCTGCCCCTTTACCTCGGGAGAAAGCGCACGCACGGAGATTATCTCTGTGATACGCTCCTTGACCTTTTTCAGGCCGTAGTGATCCTTGTCAAGCTGCTTCTGCACCTTGTCGATGTCAAGCTTATCCTTTGTATAAACATTCCACGGCAGTTCAAGCACAGTGTCGAGATAGCCACGGATAACGCCTGCTTCCTGGGAGGAATAGGACATCTTCACGAGCTTCTGCGCTTCGCCGACGAGCTTTTCGGTTATCTCATCGGAGAGCCTCAGAGCCTTTATTTTTTCTATGTAGCCGTCGGCTTCTTCCTGGGGATTGTCACCCTCGCCGAGCTGCTTATAGATGGCACGGAGCTGCTCCCGTAGGTAGTATTCACGCTGGTTTCTGTCTACCTGGTCCTTTACCTGCTCCTGAATATCGATCTCAGTTTCGATTATTTCGATCTCAGTTTCCAGCATGGAGATGAGCATTTTGATGCGGTTGAGAAGTCCGTTCGTTTCAAGCAGTGCCTGCTTGTCCTCGACCTTCAGCACCACGTTGAACACGACCTTGTCGAACAGCTCGGAGCAGTTTTCCTCGGTCATTATACCCTCAAAAAGCTCTCTGGGCATTTTGGGAGAAATCTGTGCGTATTCTGCAAAGATATTCTTGAGCGCACGGGAAGCCGCAGCAGAAGTAGCTTCGCTGAGCTGCATGCTTCTGTTCGGGAGCTCCTTTACCTCGAACTGGAGGTAATCCTTGTTGGTGACTGCCCTGACTCTGCGGGCACGGGTCAGACCCTCCACCAGCACTCTTGTTGAGCCGTCGGGGGTGGTAAGAAGCTGGCGCACCTCAGCGATAACGCCGACCTCGTACATGTCCGAAAGCTCCGGTTCGGTCAGAGAAGCGTCCTTCTGAGCCACCAGGAAAATCCGCCCGGAGTCCTCGGCAGCCGCCTTGAGAGCGTTTACTGAACGTTCTCTTCCAACGTCGAAGTGAAGCACCATCGACGGAAATACCACAAGTCCCCTGAGGGATATAGCAGGGATGATCTCGTTAGTTGTCTTTTTGTTCATAATAAATCCCCCATTCTAAATGTATCTGTAATTGTGAGATAGCTATTATTATATATCATTTTCACCAAAAAAGCAAGCCCTTATTTGTGGCAGAACGCTCACAAATTACCGCTTATCAGTGAAATATCAGGCTGAATATGAAGTAAATAACCGGCTGGTGGAGAACATATATCCATATAGTATACCTGCCGACAGTCGCCAGCCATCTGATGTGGGTAGGGTAGCAGAATTTTGGCAGCCTGCCGTCTTTGGCGATAATTCCGAAATAGCTTCCTGCTATGAAGAGGAAGAACCACGGCATCATCGGGAAGTAGTCCGCCGAAGCGAACTGAGCGTCATGAAGCCCCAGCGGGAACAGCACGCCGACGTTGTACGCCGCCATCGGGAAATGAAGCTGGAACAGGTGCGGAATGCCGAAGTACCCTGTGACGAGTACTCCGTCAGCGTAGGTCAGGCGGACGTTCATTGTAAGAATGAACAGCAGCACGCTCACGGCGATGCCGACCCAGGATGGCAGCAGGTCGAACAGCTTCTGCCCGAGCCCGAACAGTATCATGCTGATACCGAGGAAATGCAGAATTCCGAACAGGATAGTCCCACTGGAGAAGAACGGCATGATAAATGTCATCATCATGCCTATTAGAAAGCATTGAGCGCCCCGTTTGATGTTGTTTGATGAGTAGCGGCAGACGGTTCCCGAAATAAAGATGAAAAGCCCGGCGAAGATATCCCTTATCACATCGAACCAGCTGTCAAAGAAAACCGGTACATCAAGTCCGAATATGTATTTAAGATCGTACATTGCATGGTAGACCACCATGCAGATTATAGCAAAACCTCTCAGCTCGTCAAGAATGCCGACACGGCTGCCGGATTTTCTCTTTTCATTATCCATTATCTGCAATTCTCCATTTTCATATTTAATTTATTATAGCACATATTAAAAAAAAAAACAAGAAGAACTTGAACTGTTTTGAAAAATGTGATACAATATAGAATGAAATTCTGATGAAAACTGACAAAATGTGAGGATAACTGATGGAATACACCGAGATCGGCGGAGTGAGGATAGAAAAGACCGCCGCCCTTGCGCCCATGGCGAGCGTTGCTGACCGTGCCTACCGTATCATGGCGAAGGAATACGGCGCCGCATACGTGGTAGGCGAAATGGCAAGCTGCAAGGGACTTTGCTACAACGACAGAAAGACCGCCGAGCTGCTCGGCGTTACCTCCGGGGAGCGCCCGATGGCGGTGCAGCTTTTCGGCTCCGAGCCGGAGTTCGTGACCGGCGCCGTGAAAATTGCCGAACAGTTCAGCCCGGACATTATCGACATAAATTCCGGCTGTCCGATGCCGAAGATAGTTTCCGGCGGAGCCGGCAGCGCCCTGATGAAAACGCCGGAGCTTTTCGGGGAGGTAGTACGTGCGGCGGCAGAAGCTGCGCATGTTCCCGTCACAGTGAAAATTCGTGCAGGCTGGGACGAAACGAGCATAAACGCAGTTGAGATCGCACAGATAGCCGAAAAGAACGGCGCAGCGGCTGTCGCAGTCCACGGCAGGACGAAAACGCAGCTCTATTCCGGCAAGGCTGACTGGGACATTATCCGGGAGGTCAAGCGCTCGGTGAGTATTCCGGTGATCGGAAATGGCGATGTCACAACGCCGGAACTCTGCCGGGAAATGTACGAATACACCGGCTGCGACCTCGTGATGGTCGGCAGGGGGAGCTACGGCAGACCCTGGCTTTTCCAGCAGATCAGGGACTTCCTCACCACCGGCAGCTATCAGCCCGACCCTGACCCGGAACAGCGCCTGGAGATCATGCGGCGTCATATCCGGCTCATAGTCGAGGATAAGGGAGAGCGGGTCGGAATGAAGGAAGCCCGCCGTCCGGCTTCGTGGTACCTTAAAGGCATGAAGGGGGCTGCACGCTTCCGTGACCTTTGCAGTGAGCTCACTGCGTTCGACCAGCTCGAACGCCTTATAGAGATAATAAAGACAGAACAAGGAGAAAAAGACAATGAAACTTTGTGAAGAAAAGATCCCGCCGCTTATGGTTTTTCAGGAGATAACACAGCACAACAAGCTGTTCGCTGACGGTATCTGCTGGCTCGACTCCGGCATGACCGAGGATCAGCGCCTGAGGGGCTACGCCAATATCTGCTCAGAACTGCTCATGACAGGTCAGACCCTGGGCGAGTACCTGACGGACGCCGTTATGTATTCGTCCTCGCCGCTGTTTGCAAAGGCAGTCAAGGAGCCTTCCGCCGCACGTTCTGCTGCTCTTTCCTACGACATTGCACTCATCAAAAAGGTCGTAAAGGAGTTCACTGCGTCTGCGGTAAAGAAGGCGCTTGCTGCCCTGCCGGACGCTACCGCTGATTATTCCTCGCTGCCGGATTTTGAGAGCGGAAAGTTCACCCTGACCGCCGACCGCCTTGTGAAGCGTGCGCAGAAATACGGCACCGGCGAGTTCGCAAAGTACAAGGCGTTCACGTTCCGTGACAGAAAACTTGTTCCCGTGGACAATGTTGACCCCATCAGACTCACCGACCTCAAGAACTATGAGTTCCAGAGGAACCAGGTAGTCGAGAACACGCTCGCATTCCTGAACGGACTGCCTGCGCAGAACGTCCTGCTGTACGGCGACCGTGGCTGCGGAAAGTCCTCCACGATAAAGGCAATTCTCAACGAATACGAGGAGCTCCGCATGGTAGAGCTTCCGAAGTCCGAAATAAACGGCCTGCCGGATCTTTTCGGAATGCTGAAGGATATCCCGCTGCATTTCATAATAACTATTGACGACCTTACGTTCACCGAGGACGATGAGCGTTTCGGCGTACTTAAGGCGACCCTTGACGGCAGCCTTACCGCAAGACCCGACAATGTGCTGATATATTCCACGACTAACCGCCGCAAGCTCATCAAGGAAACCAACGCCGACCGCTCCGTTGACAGTATCGGCAGGAGCGATGCAGTGGATGAAAGCATGTCCCTTGCCGACCGTTTCGGATTGTTCATCACGTTCACGCAGCCCAATCGTGAGGTTTATTTCGATATCGTTATAAAGCTCGCCGAGGACCGTGACATAGAAATAGACGAAAACGAGCTCACCCAGGCGGCGGAGCGTTTCGCACTGAAGCGTGGCGGACGTTCCCCCAGAATTGCACGGCAGTTCGTGGACTGGCTCAGCTCCAGAATAGAGCTTGGATTGGATTACTGACATGAAAAAGATCTTTGCGACTTTTGCAGTGCTGCTTACTGCGGCGCTTCTCACCGGCTGCGGGAAGGACAGTTCTTCGGTCCCGACAGAAATAATAGTTGATGGCAGCGGCACTAAAGAAGAAAGCACCGTTTTCCCGGTAATCCTGGCTGACGGTACGGCAATAGACCATGCTCCGGAAACCGCTGCGAGCCTTTCTCCTGCGGCAACTGAGATAATAGCGGAGCTTGGCTTCGGGGATAAGCTGTGTGCGGTCAGCAGGTACTGTGACTTCCCGGAGAATGTCTGCTCAGTTACCGCAGGAAGCAGTGAAAATCCTGACATTGACAAGCTGGCGGAACTTGCCCCTGACGTTCTGTTCACGCTGACCCCTCTGTCCGAACGGGAACGCTACGCCCTGGAAAACTCAGGCATAACGATAGTTGAGCTGAATTCACCTGAAACTGTAAGCGATTACGGCGCTCTTTACGGAACCGTCACGACAGTCTTTGAGGGCGAAGAAGCCGGAAAAGCAGCCGCCGAGAAAGCGGAGCAGGAGCTGAAAAAATCCGCTGCTGAGTGTGCTTTTTCGGGCAGCTATATCTACGTGACCCCCAAGCTGACCGCCGCCGGAAGCAACACATTTGAGAACGCAGTGCTGTCCCTCTGCGGGAGGAATGTATGCACCGCTGACGGCTACAGTTCTGCCGCCGAGGACATCAGTGAAGCGCCGGAATACATCATCGCTTCCGACACCCTGACAGCCGCTGACATAACTGGCAGCGAGCTTTTTGGAAGCTATGCAGCGGAGGCGAAGATAGTATTTGTTCCCTCCGACAGATTTGAGCGTCCGTCAGCGAGGATAACCGGGATCTTCACTTCACTGAGCAACTCTGAAACGCACTCAACAGCCGAATAAGACGACCCCTGCTGAATATTTCAGCAGGGGCATTTTCACATTGGAGTTATCGTGTAGCCGGAATTTCTCCAGTAGTCTATGACACGTGGAAGTATCTCCGCATTCGTTTCTGACACCGCATGAAGCAGGTATACAGCGCCGTTGTGGGTCTTTGAGGTGATCTTGTTGAACGCCTGCTCCGGGTCAGGCTGGGAATTCACGTCCCAGTCCGGGTAGGCGAAGCTCCACAGTACCGTTGTGTAGCCGAGCTCCTTTGCACATGCGAGTACCCTCTCCGAGAATTCCCCCTTTGGCGGGCGCATGACGTACATGTCATAGCCGAATTCATCGTGAACGTAGTCGTGGAGCAGTTTCAGTTCCGAGTACAGCTCGTCGGGGGAGCATTCCGGCAGGGAAGGGTGGCTCCAGGTGTGGTTCCCGACCGTGTGACCTTCGTCGATCATTCGTTTTACAAGTTCCGGGTTTCTCTTGCAGTAGTCATAGGTAACAAAAAATACTGCACGGACATTTTTATCTTTCAGCGTGTCAAGAATTCCAGCGGTACAGCCGTTCTCGTAGCCCTCGTCAAAGGTCAGCCAGAGCTGCTGTCTGCTTCCGTCGCCGATGAAAAGTCCGCCCATGCCGCCGTATTGCTGCTGAGCCTGGAGCGCTCCCAGCGGGCGGTTCTCGCTGTCGGTTTCCACGCCCATTCCGTAGGCTACCTTTGTGTTGTTATAGTTCTCGAACCGTGAGTATTCTGACACGGAAAGCGATAATGACGCCGCAAGAAGTGCCGAGATGATCTCGTTCATATATTCAGCTCCTTTTTATTTCATATTTCAGTTCATTTCCGGCAAAATAGTCGTGAATACTCTCAAGCGTGGTGGAAGCGATGGCCTGTAGCGCTTCCCTGGTCAGGAACGCCTGGTGAGATGTGATCAGCACATTCGGGCGTGACACCAGAAGCGAAAGGACTTCGTCAGTCACGATCTTGTCGGAGTTGTCCTGGAAGAAGAGGTCGGTTTCCTCTTCATAAACGTCAAGGGCTGCACCGCCTATGCGTTTTTCGTTGAGGGCATTCAGCAGCGCCTCGCTGTCAATAAGACTGCCACGGGAGGTGTTCACAAGCAGAACACCGGGTTTCATCAGCGAAAGGGATCTTTCGTTTATGATGTACCTTGTTTCCTCGGTAAGAGGGCAGTGCAGCGAGATGATGTCCGAGTTACGGAAAAGCTCGTCTGGCTCGACGTAGCAGATATCCGAGTTCTTTGCCGGAAATGGGTCGCTGGCAATAATGTTCATTCCAAAACCACGGCAGATGTCAATAAAGGTGCGCCCTATTTTTCCGGTTCCGACCACTCCGGCGGTCTTTCCGTGGAGGTCAAAACCCACGAGACCGTTAAGGCTGAAGTTAAAGTCCCTTGTTCTGATATACGCCTTGTGTAGCTTCCTGTTGAGCATGAGTATCATACCCACGGCATGCTCAGCGACCGCATACGGCGAGTACGCAGGAACACGTACTACCTGCAGTTTTCCCTCTGTAGCGGCGAGAGAAATATTGTTGTAGCCCGCACATCTCATTGCAACGAGCTCCACGCCCAGTTCTGCCAGGGAGTTTATAGTATCCTTCCCGAGATCATCGTTGACAAATGCACAGACGACACGGCAACCCTCGGCAAGTCGTGTGGATTCCGGACGCAGACGGCTCTGGAAGTACTTTATCTCAAATTCAGTATTCAGCCTGTCGAACCATTCCTGTTCATAAGGCTTGGTGTCAAAAAACGCTATCTTTTCCATAGTTCATCTCCTTCGCATGAAGCTATTTTTTGCTAAGCAGTACGCTTTATGCAGGAGAATTTGTGGTATATTTTCGTAAATGCCGGTTTCACTACTTGACAAACTCTTTTTTTTGTGGTAAAATATTTATTGTTGTAATGCCGCTGTGGTGAAATCGGCAGACACAAGGGACTTAAAATCCCTCGGTAGAAATACCATACCGGTTCAAGTCCGGTCAGCGGCACCAGTCGAGTGCCTCGACACGCATTACGTGGGTCGGGGCACTTTACTTTTGCATTTTCTCCCGAAGAAAAACCTCATCATACCGAAAAGCGCCAGTCGAGTGCCTCGACACGCAATTCATTGGTCGAGCTGATTAATTTTATTTCCTGCGATATTCCACAAAAATGTATTATATACTTGACTTGTCAGCGTAAATATTGTATAATTAATGCAGAAGTAGTTGATTTGGAAGGAGGAATTATAGTGAAAGTAAAGTGCGATTATTGCGGCGGAATGATCGAAGACACCGAACCGACCTGCCCGAACTGTGGCGCCGCAAATAATCATATGAGCCGAGTGACTGATGGCGTCCCGAAAACTCTTGATGAGCTGAAAGCGTTTTGCCAGGCGAAAAAACTTCCGTTGGAGCAGATGCGCTTTTATATTGGTGAAGATTTCAGGGAGCCCCGGGCTTTCGGAGTTTTCAAGGACACCGACGGGAATTTCGTTGTATACAAGAACAAGGCGGACGGAACACGTGCTGAACGGTACCGTGGTCCCGATGAAGCTCATGCAGTGAATGAACTGTACCTTAAAATGAAATCCGAAGTGGAGCTCCGGAGAAATAAGTACGGCAGCAGTGGAAGCGGTGGAGGACCCAGGAAGAAAAAATCACTGTGGCAGAAGATTTCGTTCCCTGTGACCATGGCCGCAGTGGTGGGAGGAATTCTTGCCT